>CAJFMZ010000071.1:0-2817 GCA_904393575.1 uncultured Sellimonas sp.
CGGATTTAAGTTCAGGGCAGCAACAGCAAGGTTCCGGTCACCTTTTACGGCGGCTTCAATCGTCATGCGTTCGAACGCTTTAATCATATGCACATAACCGCTGATGGAAACTTTCAGTTCCCCGGTTGCAAGCGGTTTTGGTCCGTCCGCTGTGATACGGCATGCAACTTCAACTGCGGAATCAGCCGGGAGATCCAGGATTGCTCCGTTGTTTCTGACGTTGACATACTGGATATCTCCGGTGTCGTTGTAGATGGACTGGATCAGGTTGCAGGCTGCATCCGAGTATTTGGCGCCTCCGCGCATCTCAAGCTGATTTGGTTTTTCTGCCAGCTCTTCGTGGCTGTAAAGCTCGAAGAGCTCTTTTTCTGTCTGGCTTACGACTTCACCGCGGACTGTGCCGGTCTTAAACTGTTCCAGCTCTTCTTCCAGCTGTTCCTTTGTGAAGAAGTAGTAGTTGTGGTACGGACAAGGAATGGCACGGAGTCCTTCGATGAAAGCTGGAGAATACGGAAGGGAGACGAAGTTTTTCATCTGAATGGTATCCTCTGCGCTTAAGTGAGCGTACTTGTCAAGCAGCTCTTCGAAGCGGGATTCTCCTTTTACGAAAACATCAGTTGCAAAGATAAAGTGGTTGACACCCTGGATCTCCATGGTGACGTCTTTTTCCTCGGCGTTCAGCATTTTGGCGAATCCGGCAACCATGTTGACCGGAACGTTGCACAGACCGATTGTTTTTTTGAAGTTTGTGTGGCGCAGGATGGCTTCCGTTACCATGCCGGCCGGATTGGTGAAGTTGATCATCCAGGCATTCGGGCAGAGCTCCTGAATATCTTTTACAATGTCAAGAATGACCGGAATTGTACGGAATGCTTTGAACATGCCGCCTGCACCGTTTGTTTCCTGGCCGATCATGCCGTGGCTTAACGGGATCCGTTCATCGAGAATCCGGGCCGGAAGACGTCCGATCCGCATCTGTGTGGTGACGAAATCCGCGTCTTTGAGCGCTTCCCGTCTGTCATAGCTCAGTACGATTTTCATCGGAACACCCGCTTTTGCCACCATCCGTTTTGCAAGAGCGCCTACTGTCTCCAGTTTTTCACGTCCTGCTTCAATATCTACAAGCCAGAGTTCGCGCACCGGCAAGGTATCGTAACGTTTGATAAACCCTTCAATCAGTTCCGGAGTGTAGCTTGAGCCGCCTCCGATCGTGACGATTTTTATGGAATCTTTTTTCATAGGAAAAAACACCTCCGAAATTCATAAAATCATAGAAAGTGGTTAGACCATACCGGTGACCAAACCAATACGGTATATACCATGATAACACCTCGTAAAAAAATTTTCCATCGAAAACGAAAAAAAGTTTTTCAGTTGTGAAAAACGAACAAAATAAGGCGTGAAATATGGCTTTTTGGGAGAAAAAGAGCTAAGTGTTCTGTGCATATTGACTATTTTACTGAAAAATAGAAAAAGGAATTGTAAAAAA
This sequence comes from uncultured Sellimonas sp., assembly GCA_904393575.1. Taxonomy (GTDB): domain Bacteria; phylum Bacillota; class Clostridia; order Lachnospirales; family Lachnospiraceae; genus Sellimonas. The sequence goes on from CAJFMZ010000071.1 coordinate 1,490, forward strand.
AATATAGAATATGGTATGATAAACGGCAGAGTGGTATAGACCATAGAAGACCATAAAATATTTAAGAAGGAAGAAGAAACTTATGGTAAAAATTTTACTGGTATGTTCAGCAGGTATGTCAACAAGTTTCATGGTGAACAAGATGAAAGACGTAGCGAAGGCACGCGGAATTGAAGCGGAAATCTGGGCTGTTGCAGATGCAGAAGCAGAGGCCAATATCGCAAATGCGGATATCATGATGCTTGGACCTCAGGTTCGGTTCCTGGAGAGTAAGATGAAAGGAATTGCAGGAGGCAAACCGGTTACCGTGATTGATATGATGGCTTACGGTTCCATGAATGGTGAGAAAGTTCTTGACCAGGCTCTTGAAATTCTGGGGAAATAAGAGAAGGAAACATTGAAAGGATAAGGGTAAGGTTAAAATGAATGCTTTCATGAACTGGATGGAAACACATTTTATGCCGGTGGCAGCCAAGATCGGAAGTCAGCGGCATCTGATTGCGATACGAGACGGTTTTATTGCCATCATGCCAGTTACGATGGTTGGAAGTATTGCAGTTCTTTTAAACGTATTCCTGCGCGACCTGCCGAATGAGTGGCTGGGTGAGGGAAACGGATTTGTAGCGGCGATGGAGCCGATCATCGCAATTAACGGAAATGTCTACTTTGGTTCGATTACAGTGCTGGGTATTGCGTTTACCATATCGCTGGGGTACCATCTGTCGAAGTCGTATGATGTCAACCCGATCGCGGGAGCGGTTATTGCGTTTTCCGCTGTTGTAACCTGTATGAATCAGAATGCTGTTTTCAATTACATACTGGGGGGCGTAGATGTTTCTGCGCTGGATTCTTTGAAAACAGCAGGACTGGATGTCATCGAGTCTGAGGGACAGGTTGTTCTTCAGAATGTAAGTGAATAGGGCTATATGGGGGAAGCCTACACCGGTTCAGGCGGTCTGTTTACCTGCCTGATTGTGGGACTGCTTGCAACGATGATTTATATTAAGCTCATGCAGAAGAAAGTGACCATCAAGCTTCCGGATTCGGTACCGCCGGCTGTCAGCAATGCGTTTGCGGCAATCATTCCAGGTATTGTCGCTATCTATGTATTCGGTATTGTGACACAGCTGAGTGTACAGTTTACAGGACTGTATCCGAATGACCTGATTGTAGAGTGGATTCAGAAACCGCTGCTTGGTCTCTCGCAGGGACTTGGAAGCGTCATTCTGATGATGTTCCTTATTCAGCTGTTCTGGTTCTTCGGACTGCACGGGGACAATATCCTGGCACCTGTCACAGAGGGTGTCTATACCCCGGCTCTTCTTGAG
>CAJFMZ010000071.1:2825-13587 GCA_904393575.1 uncultured Sellimonas sp.
CTTGAGAACCTGAGAATCTGGAATGAGACACATTCCACAGCAGACATGCCGTACATCTGGACACGGGGATCCATCAACGCATATGCCATGGCCGGAGGATCCGGTATGACGCTGGCGCTTCTGATTGCGATCTTCATCGTGTCAAAGAAGAAAGATTCCAGACAGATCGCCAAGCTGGCGTTCCCGATGGGAGTCTTCAATATCAATGAGCCGGTGATCTTTGGTATTCCGATCGTGCTCAACCCGGTATACCTGATTCCGTGGCTTGTTACGGCGCCGATCTGTTCTGTCATCGGATATCTGTTTACAGCAGCAGGAATTATCCCGCCTGTTTATATTCAGGTGCCATGGGTAATGCCGGTAGGACTGTATGCATTCTTCGGTACAGGAGGAAACGTGATGGCTGGAGTAGTATCCCTGCTCTGCCTGGCGGTTGCTGTAGTGATCTGGGTTCCGTTTGTCATGCTGGCAAACCGGATGGAGCCAAAACAGTAAAAGAGAGCGAATCTTTTCGGCAGGGGAGCCGTCCCCTGCCTTTATAGTAACAGAGTTTCAGGAGGTACATTTATATGGAAGGAATCGAAATGACCTGTTTTGAGATTATCTCAAATGTGGGAATGGCAAGAGGAAGCTATATCGAGGCCATTGATCTGGCAACAGAAGGAAAGATTGCGGAGGCCAAGGCAAAGATTCAGGAGGGAAATGAATTCTTTGTAAAAGGTCATGAGGCGCACGCGGATCTGATTCAGAAGGAAGCGGCAGGGGAGAAGACGGAGATCGTGCTTGTCCTTGTGCACGCGGAAGATCAGCTGATGAGTGCCGAAAACTTTAAGATTCTTGCGGACAAATTTGTTGCGCTGGGTGAAAAACTGAACGCAAACTAAAGCGGAGCGTACGGAAGATGGGTACAGACAGAAAGAAAAAGAAAAAAAAAGGTTCCTGGGCCGTATTTTTTATGGTGATTGGCATGATTTTCATTATGCTTTCGCCGCAGGTAGAACAGCCGATGTCCTTGATCATTACGGGACTGGCGATTATTCTGGTCAGTGTGATATACTGGAAAAAGGAACGGCGCAGGGACGACAGGTAGAGACAGAGGTTAGACAGGATGGAGATCAGAGAAAAGTTACAGGTGACGGCAGAAGAGTTTTTTTCACAGATGATGGTTTCAGTGCTCTATGATATCAAGAGCGCAACGGGAAAAGAAATGAAAAAGGAACAGCTTCACAAAGGTTATCATTATACGAAAAAAATGAAAAACAAAGTAGGGAGAGCGGGAGATGTGAAAGTAACCATCACGGAATATGATCCGCCGCACCGCTATACGGCGTCCTTTGACTCTGCGAGCGGAACCAACCGGATTTCATACCGGATTGAGGAGACAAGGGACGGAGAGATTGAAGTCTGCTATCTGGAAGATTATGAAGGAGAGACCAGGTCTCAGAATCTGAACTATCGGATTATCGGAGCGCTTTATATGAGAAGTGCAAAGAAAAGGACGAAGAGAATGTTCCATGCGATGGAGGACTATATCAGAAAGAACAGAGATCAGGCGTAAGCTGGAACAGGAGGAGAGAAGATGGCAGGGATCGGAATTTCGATTTATCCGGAGCATACGACTTCGGAGAGGGACCGGGCATATATGGAAATGGCGGCAAAATACGGATGCAGCAGGATTTTTACTTGTCTGCTGAGTGTCAAGAAGAGCCGGGAAGAAATAGGTAAGGAGTTTCGGGAGCAGATTGATTTTGCCCACCGGCTGGGAATGGAGGTCATCATGGATGTGGCCCCGGACGTACTGAAAAGGCTGGGTATTACGTATGCCGATCTGTTGTTTTTCCATGAGATCCATGCGGACGGGATCCGGCTGGATGAGGGGTTTGATTCCCTGGCCGAGTCGATTATGACCTACAATCCGCAGAATCTGAAGATCGAGATCAATGCAAGTCTGGGGAACCGGTATCTGGAGAATATTATGAGCCATTCTCCTAAGAGAGGGAACCTGACAACGTGCCACAATTTTTATCCTCAGAGATATACGGGACTTGGATTCCGGCATTTTGAAATGTGCAGCCGGCGGATCCATGAGATGGGCCTGCCGGTGGCGGCTTTTATCAGTTCCCAGGAGCCGGACACGTTTGGACCGTGGCCGGTGAACGATGGAATGTGTACCCTGGAGATGCACAGAGATCTTCCGGTGGATACGGCGGCGAGACATCTGTTCGCTACAGGGCTTGTGGACGATGTGTTGATTGCGAATTGTTATGCGTCGGAGAAAGAGCTGAAAAATTTGTCGGTTCTGGACCCGTCGTTATTGACATTTCGCATAAAAAGAGAGTATACTCTGTCCTATATGGAAGAAAAGATTCTATATGAACCGCTTCATTTCGTGAGGGGAGATGTGAGCGATTATATGGTAAGAAGCACACAGCCGCGCGTCATGTATGCGGATCAGAGTATTCCTGCAAAAAATACAAGGGACATGAAGCGGGGCGATATTGTCATTGTCAATGACAATTATACACGGTACAAGGGTGAATTGCAGATTGTGCTCATGGATATGGAAAATGACGGCCGGAAAAATGTCATTGGACATCTCCCGGAGAATGAGCAGATGCTTTTGGACTATCTGGAACCGTGGAGAAAATTCGGCTTCATGAGATCTTAAATGACAGGGCAGGAAGGGTGAGAGGAGTTGGCCGCACCAATATACTTGAAAATAAAGGAACGTCTGTTGGAAGACATTAAAGATAAGCCGGTCAGCACGCCGATTGATTCGGAGCGGGAGCTGGCGGTAAAATTCGATGTGAGCAGGATGACCGTCCGCAAGGCGGTCAACGAGCTGGTATCGGAGGGCTATCTCTACCGGAATAAAAACCGGGGAACCTTTGTGGCGGATCACTCCCTGCATAAGAAAAATACCGCGGTGGACAGTTTCCTGAGACAGGAGAACGCGGACTACAAGCTGATCTATTTTAATGTAAGGGCGGAGCCGGAATATGCCTCTTTCTTTTCCATTGATCAGGATGATCTGATGATCTGTGCAGTCCGGCTGATGATGGAGGACGGGCATCCGGTGACGATCGAGGAGATCTACTATCCTTATGCCAGAGTCCATACGATGGAAGTGAAAGATCTGGATGAGATGCTTGATATGACCGGGTATATTGAAGAGGGGACGGTGACGCAGCGGTTTATTCCGATGCTGGTGCCGCCGGAATACAGTAATCTTTTGAACCTGGAAATGAACACACCGATTATCATGGTGGAATGTACGATCCGTGATATGGTGGGAAATATGGTGGCGATTGCCAAAATGTACCATAATCCGAACGAAAAAGTAATTGAGATGACATTATAAGAAAAGAGGAAAAATTTTCAGCCTGACTGGGGCAGGGCGAAATTTTTCCTCTTTTTTTATGTGGAATGCATCTTTTTTCTTCTTTGATTCGTTATATAATGTGTAAGACGTTTTACAGAAAAGATATGAGGCTGCTACGATGACAGACAGAGAACGAATTCGGCGCATTCAGTCCGGGGAGCCGGAACAGATGGAGGGACTGATTGAAGCGCATTATCAGGAAATATTTCAATATTGTTATTCCAGGACCGGGCGGGAGAGTGCGGCATATGACTGCACCCAGGAGACGTTTCTGCGGGTGATCCGGTATCTGAACCGCTATGTGGAGCAGAAAAAATTCCGTGCCTATCTGTTCGGAATTGCCAGAAGTGTCTGCATTGATTTCTTTCGAAAAAAGGCAGAGTCGGAGCTGGGATACGAGGAAGGCTATGAGGAACAGCTCACCCAGGAGGACTTTGCCGACCAGGTTTCCGAGCAGGTGATGCTGCAAAAGGCGATGGCGCGGCTCACCCCGGAGCAGCGGGAAGTGCTGGATCTTTCCTATTTTCACGGACTGACGGCACGGGAGACTGCCTATGTGACGGGGGAGAAGACCTCCACGGTGAAGAGCAGAATCCGCCAGGGACTGAAAAAACTCAAAGATATTTTGGAAGAGGAGGGATACAGATGGAACGGATAAAGGAAGTGGAACGGCTTCTGCGGGAACAGAAAAAGCCTGAGCCGGAGAAAGACAAGATGGAGGCGTGCAAGATCCGGATGGAAGGAGAACTCAGACAGAATGTCATCCTGCCTTCCAGGCCTTTCCTGGCAAGATTGTGGGAGACGGCGGGCTATTTCTCCGGATGGACATGGGGAATCTTCGTTTTTTTCTGCGCGGCGACCGTATTTTTGATGCTGAAGGTGCCCTATGAAAATGCCCTTGTGGTCTGTTCGCTCTTTACTCCCGCTCTGGGCGTGTTTTTTGTGCCGGAGCTTGCCAGGAGTTTTTCAGAAGGCATGTGGGAGCTGGAACAGTCCTGCTATTACAGTCTGGGAGAAATTCTGGCGTTGAAGATGATAATCCTTGGAATGGCCTCCGGCATTTTGATCGCTTTCGGCGCTGCGGTGACCAGGGTGGAGAGCGGAAGCTTTCTGGATTTTGAACTATGGATCTGTCTGCCTTTTCTTGCGGTCAGTTCCCTGAGCTTTTTCCTGCTTCGGAAAATCCGGAGCAGACAGGCGGAATACGGACTGATCGGGGCGGATCTGATGGCAGCCGGAGTGATTATATGGATGTGGAGTGTAAAGGATGAGCTTTACAGTCTGATGGAGCAAAGACAGACGGGGCTGATTCTGCTGGCGGTCCTTGGGATCCTGTCCGGGACCCTGATTTTCAATGGCGTGCAGTTTTTCCGCCTGGCCGGAAACGGGGAACTGGTATGGGAAGAAGAGATTGGTTAGAAGGGAGAAGGCATGGAACTGAAATTACAGCATGTGACAAAACGATATGGTACAAAGACAGCGGTAGATGATATCAATATCACGCTGCGGGAAGGGATTTACGGGCTTCTGGGCGCAAACGGGGCCGGGAAGACGTCGTTGATGCGTCTGATCTGTCTGATTCAGAAGCGCAGCGGCGGGGAAATAGCCCTGGACGGAAGAGAGATCATGGAGCTGAAGGAGGAATACCGGGCGCTGCTGGGGTATCTTCCACAGAATTTTGGATACTACCCGGAGTTTACAGCCTGGAAATTTCTGCTTTATATGTCTGCGCTGAAGGGACTGAATAAGCACGCGGCGAGACGGAGAATCGAGGAACTTCTGGACGTGACCGGGCTTTCGAAAGACCGGAACAAAAAGATCAGGACCTTTTCCGGAGGAATGAAGCGGAGGCTTGGAATCGCCCAGGCAATGTTGAACAATCCGAAAATTCTGATTCTTGATGAGCCTACGGCAGGACTGGATCCGAAGGAGCGGGTGCATTTTCGAAATCTGATCAGTTCGTTTTCCAAGGATAAGATCGTCCTGTTGTCTACGCATATCGTATCCGATATTGAGTATATCGCAGACGAGATCCTTGTGATGAAAGAGGGAAGACTGATCCGAAGCGGGGAGCCGCAGCGGCTGCTTGGGGATCTGAAAGGAAAAGTATGGGAGTGCATCGTGCCCTTTGAAAAGGTGCCGGAGATGGAACGGCGCTTTACTGTTGGGAATCTGAAAAACGAGGAGAATGGCTGTCTCCTTCGGATTGTTTCGGAGACCTGTCCGGTTGAAGGCGCAATGGAGACGGATCCGTCTCTGGAAGATATTTATCTTTACGATTTTCAGAGAAGGGAGGAAGAAGCATGATCTCGATTGTAGGTCTGGAAATTCAGAAACTTTTTCAAAGGAAATTTATCATTCTGCTGCTGGCAGTGTACGGAGGAATCCTGCTCTTTATGGCATATGCGGGAAATCCGAACCGGTATACGCCGATTCTGACTTCGGAGGGAACCGTCCTGAAAGGAAGGGAAGCCGTGGAGTACGAGAAGAATCTGGCCGAAAAGTACGGCAGGCTTTCCGATGCGGATGTGCAGGAGATTCTCACGGAAAATGCCAGAATTCTTTCGGACTATACGGATGAAAACCAGATGAAGAATGACGTCCATTACCGTTACGCCAACGGGTTTTATGCTTCCGTGGCAGCGATCTTTGAGGATGAGAACGGAAACTATAATCACCGGCCTGCGGATCAGGTTTATCCGGGGCAGAAGGGGCTTTTGCAGGCAGGACTGACAGTCGGCATGGATATGCTTTTGAGTTATCTGGCCAGTTTCATCCTCTTTGCGGCTTTATTGATGATTGTGATGATCTCTCCGGTATTTGCAGATGAATATACGTCAGGAATGGACTCGCTGATCCTGTCATCCCGGTACGGGAAGACACGGTGCGCAAGGGCGAAAATTTTTGCTTCCTTTCTGGCATCGGCAGGGATCCTTGCAGTGACGATTCTGCTGCTTACAGCCGTGACCACGGTGTACTTTGGAACAGATGGATTCTTTGTGGATGCCCACCTTTGTGTGACCGGTATGATCGGGAGTGCACCCTATGCGCTGCCTTACTGGAAGGCAATCGTGATCCTGTCCGCCATGGGATTTGCAGGACTTCTGATGCTGACGGGATTTGCCCTGGCCGCATCGTCTCTTGGGACCTCGTCCTTTGTCAGTGTCCTGGTTACGCTGGCGTTTTTCGTCCTTCCGGTTTTCCTGTGGGGTGCATGGGACATTCCGTGGCTGAATCATATCCTTGAGATGTGTCCGGTCAACCTGCTGTCACCGGCAAAGATCTTCAATCTTCCGGCCTTAGAAATCGGAAGCCGGGAGATCCAGATCTGGCAGATGGGAATTCTTGTGGCGGTCTGCTTCACCCCGGTCTGCGCAGTATGTTCCTATTTTGGTTTTCAAAAACATCAGGTGCGCTCCTAAAATGGAGGCACCTGATGTTTTTCTATCTCTAGGATTGAAACGTTACATCCAGGATGCAGATTTCACTTTTTGTCGCAACTCTCATATTCGGCCCGAATACGCCGACTCCGGAGGTGACAATATTGTGCATGTTTCCTTTTTGAAGGTAGCCGCAGGCATTTTCCCAGACAAGATTTGTGATCAGATTGACCGGGAATATCTGGCCATCGTGAGTGTGGCCGCAGAGATCCAGGTCTACGCCTGCCTCGGAAAGCTCGTCCAGTTCTCTTGGCTCATGATCGATGACGATGAGCGGCTTGTCCGGATTCAGGCCGGAAGTGATCTCCTCCGGCGTTTTCCGTTCTGTCACGCCCCGTCCCGGACGTTCATAATCCGGACGCCCGCAGAGGTAGAAGGCATCATCGATCAGGATCGTTTCATCCCGCAGCAGGGTGATGCCGGACTGTGCAAGAAAGGCATCCATCCGCAGGTCGCTCATTTTCTTCCCCTCTTTTGGAAAGGTAAATCCGGCCAGAATCGGTTCCTGGATATCGTGATTTCCATAGCAGGCATAGGTACCGTAGGTACTCTGGATACCGGAAAGAATCCGGGCGAGGGTATCCGGATCATCGAGGGCTTCGTATTCATTGTCAAAAATATCCCCGGCAATGACGACCAGGTCCGGTTTCTGGGCGTTGATCTTTGATACCATCTGACGCATCTGGGACGTACCGACATTGTAGCCAAGGTGCAGGTCCGCCACCAGAGCGATTCGAAGAGAATCCAGAGCTCCGGCCTGCTTGTCCACAGAAACTTCATAAGGCGTGATCCGGATCAGGCGTGCATTGACCATTCCGTAGATACTGACTGCGGCTGTCAAAAGAAAGCAGATCGTCCCTGCAAGAGCCGGGCGCATCCGGCGAAATGGATGGCGTTGGAGTCTTTTGGTAATCAGCCGGATCAGATCGGCTGCGGCAACGATCAGAACCGCATAGAGCATCATGCCCATCCAGTAGTACCCCAGTTCCTTTAAAATCCGCTGAACATCTCCGGCAGGCACCAGAAATCCGATGCCGGGAGAGAAGGCCGTCAGGAGATAAAGGATTGCGGCGGTGATCCGGAAAGCCTTGTGCTGAAAGACCGGATGAAGGTCAGAAAGCCACAGAAAGATCCGGTGCAGCAGATACAGACTGACCAGCAGATACAGAGGGCTTAAATAAACTGCCAGCATAAATCGTTCTCCATTCTTTTGTAAAATCGGTTGATTATAAGTGTACCAGTGTCGGATGATGCCCTGTGTGCTTCAAAAATACATGCAAAATATCACTGGTACGAAGTTTCAGCGTAGAGGTATTGATGCACGGGTGGCATCCGATGTATTCCTCTTTCAGAAGATCCTCATCTATCAGAAGATGCACTTCCTGATCCGGATCGTTCATCAGGCCCAGGACACTGGCGGATCCCGGAGTCAGATCCAGGTACTGTTCCATGAATTCCGGTTCCGCAAAAGAAAGACGGGAAATACCAAGCTGTCCGGAAAGATCTTTCGTCACAAACTTTTTGTCCCCCGGCATCATCAGCAGATAGAAAGTCGTCTTCTGGCGGTTTCTCAAAAAGAGATTTTTGCAGATCTTTACGCCAAGCTCTTCTTCTACGGCCTCGCAGTCCTCAATCGTATTGGCGGTCTCATGGCTGACGCCCTCATAAGGGATCTGAAGACGGTCCAAAAGATCATAGACACGTTTCTCTTTTTCCAGACGTCCGGTACAGTCCGGCCGACTTGTAAAATGGTTTGTATTGACAGTAATACTCATCGTAAAACCTCCTGAAAATTGATTCAGTACCAGTATAAAAAGAAAAGAAGAAAAAGACAAGAAGCTTCAAAAAGAATTAAGAGAATCCATAGAAAGTCTCTTTTGTAAGGACACTCTTGCGGGAGAGAACAATAGCCTTTATAATAAAGAAAGTATAAAATAGGAGATCAAAAGAAATGAGAAAATTACTGAAGTATCTGAATGATTACAAGAAGGAAAGTATTATTGGTCCTCTGTTTAAGCTCCTGGAGGCGTGTTTTGAACTGGTGGTGCCGTTGATCATGGCCAACATGATTGATATCGGTATCCGGAACCGGGATACAGCATATATCCTGAAGATGGGAAGTGTGCTGATTCTGTTTGCGGTGCTGGGACTTGCCTGTTCTTTGACGGCACAGTATTTTGCGGCGAAGGCTTCCGTGGGATTTGGAACAGCTCTGCGCCACGATATGTTCCGCCACATACAGAGCCTGTCCTACGCAGAGATTGACCGGGCGGGAAGCTCAACGCTGGTGACGCGGATTACCAGTGACATCAATCAGGTGCAGTCCGGAGTCAACCTGGTGCTGCGTCTGTTTTTGAGGTCCCCGTTTATTGTGATCGGTGCTATGATTATGGCATTTACGATCAGCGTAAAACTGGCATTGATTTTTGTCATTGCGGTGCCGCTTTTGTCCCTTGTGATTTACGGGATTATGGTGGTTTCTATCCCTCTGTACCGCCAGGTGCAGAGATGGCTGGACCGGATTCTGCTTTCCACCAGGGAAAATCTGGAAGGAATCCGTGTGATCCGGGCTTTTGGCATGCAGAGGAGAGAGCGGGATGCATTTAAGAAAGAGAATACCAGATATCTGGCAGCCCAGATGCTGGTGGGTAAGATTTCGGCCCTTTTAAATCCGGCTACCTACATTATTGTCAATGCGGCTACCATCGCCATTGTATGGTTTGGAGGCCGGGAGACTTATGCAGGCGGAATTACCCAGGGAGAAGTCATCGCGCTTGTCAATTATATGACGCAGATTCTCACAGCCCTTGTTGCACTTTCCAATCTGATCGTAAGCTTTACAAAGGCGCTGGCCTGTGCAAACCGTGTCAACGAAGTCTTTGCCCTGGAGCCATCGATCCGGGACGGAGAAGGAGACGTGGAAGAGGCGGAGAACAGCGGAGAGGAAACAGCAGCTTTTCATCAGGTGTCCTTTGCTTATCCGGACAGCAAGGTCTATGCAGTGACCGGACTTGATTTTTCTGTGAAGAAAGGGGAGATGATCGGAATCATCGGAGGAACCGGATCCGGAAAGTCTACCCTGGTACAGCTGATTCCGCGGTTTTACGATGTGGCCGAGGGCAGCGTCACAGTCGGAGGCAGGGATGTTCGGACTTATAAAATAGACCAGTTAAGACAAAAGATCGGAATGGTCCCGCAAAGAGCCGTCCTTTTCCGGGGAACGATCCGTGACAATATGAAAATGGGAAATGAGCAGGCGGATGACGAGGCGATTATGGAGGCAATCCGTACAGCCCAGGCACTGGAAGTCGTAGAGGGAAAACCGGACGGCCTGGATACGATGATCAGCGAAGGCGGAAAGAATCTTTCCGGAGGACAGAGACAGAGACTGACGATTGCCAGAGCGCTGGTCAGAAAGCCGGAAATTCTGATCCTGGATGACAGTGCTTCTGCGCTGGATTTTGCTACAGATGCAAGACTGCGAAGAGCAGTAAGAGAATTAAAGGACATGACGGTATTTGTCGTGTCCCAGAGAGCGGCATCCGTCATGCAGGCGGACCGTATCATCGTCATGGACGATGGAAAGATTGCCGGAATCGGCACACATGAAGAGCTGATGGCGAACTGTCAGGTTTACAAAGAAATCTGCCTTTCACAGCTTTCAGAACAGGAGGTGGGACAGCATGCATAAACAGGAAAGTACATGGAAAAAAGTGCTTCGGTATATTAAGCCGTACTCATTTTATGTTATTTTATCCCTCCTGTTTGCGGTCGTAACAGGAGTCCTGACTCTGTACGCACCGATTCTGGTGGGGGACGCCGTTGACTTTATCATCGGAAAAGATCAGGTTTTGTTTGGAAAGATTCTGGGCATCCTGAAAAAACTGGCAGTAATCATCGTGATTACCGGCGTAGGACAGTGGCTGATGAACCTGTGCAA
>CAJFMZ010000071.1:13676-19514 GCA_904393575.1 uncultured Sellimonas sp.
AACGGGGATACCATCAGCAGAATCATCACAGATGTGGAGCAGTTTTCAGATGGACTCCTGATGGGATTTACCCAGTTTTTCTCCGGCGTGGTGACGATCATCACAACCTTGATTTTTATGCTGACGATCAATGTAAAGATCACCCTTGTGGTCGTAGTCCTGACTCCGCTTTCCTTCTTCGTTGCAGGATTTATTGCAAAGCGGACTTATCAGATGTTTAAGAAACAATCCGAAGCCAGAGCGGATATGACGTCTCTGGTCAACGAGATGGTGGGGAACCAGAAAGTAGTCCAGGCGTTTGGATATGGGGAGACTGCGTCCGGGCGGTTTGACACGATTAACGGACGGTTGAAAGAATACAGCATGAAGGCTATTTTCTTTTCCTCCATCACAAATCCAAGCACCCGGTTTGTCAATAACCTGGTCTACATGGGAGTCGGTATTACAGGTGCGTTAAGCGCCATTACCGGAGCGATCACAGTCGGACAGCTCTCCTGTTTCCTGACTTATGCAAACCAGTATACCAAGCCGTTTAATGAGATTTCCGGTGTTGTCACAGAGCTGCAGAATGCCCTTGCCTGTGCAAAACGAGTCTTCGATTTCATCGAAGAAGAGCCGGAACCAAAGGATGACGAGGATGCGGTCGTTCTGACAGATGCCAAGGGAAATCTGGATCTGGAGCATGTCAGCTTTTCTTATAAAAAAGATGTACCGCTTCTGAAAGATCTGAATCTGACCGTGAAGCCGGGGCAGAAGATTGCCATTGTCGGCCCGACCGGATGCGGAAAGACGACATTGATCAATCTGCTTATGCGGTTTTACGATGTGGACAGCGGGGCAATCTGCATGGAAGGTGTGGATATCCGGCATATTACAAGAGAAAGTCTTCGGGAAAATTATGGAATGGTGCTTCAGGAAACATGGTTGAAATCCGCTACGATCGCGGAAAATATCGCCTATGGAAATCCGAATGCCACCAGAGAAGAGATCATCCATGCGGCAAAAGAGGCCCATGCCCACGGCTTTATCACCAGGATGCCGGAAGGATATGACACCGTCATTTCCGAGGAGGGCGGCAACCTTTCTCAGGGACAGAAACAGCTCCTGTGTATCGCAAGAGTCATGCTGCGGCTGCCACCGGTACTGATCCTCGATGAGGCAACGTCCTCCATCGATACCCGTACCGAGATCCGGGTACAGCAGGCTTTTGAAAAACTGATGGAAGGACGGACAAGCTTCATCGTAGCGCACCGTCTGTCCACGATCCGAACTGCAGACCGGATCCTCGTCATGAAAGACGGAAATATCATCGAGAAGGGCACACATGAGGAACTGCTCGCCCAGGACGGCTTTTACAGACAGCTGTATGAAAGCCAGTTCGCTTAAAAACAAATTCATCACTCCCAGTTGACAGAAGACAGGAAGCGTAAAAAATACTTGACAAAATTTTACCGGGGGGGGGGTAAAATTGTCTTAAGATTTGCTTGACAGAAGCCATAATAGATGTAATTATGATATCGGGTCAACAAATTTTATGACACTTAAAACAAATGGAGGAAAAGGCTATGAATGAGAGTGTTCAGATTGAGATTCGTGATCTTACCAAGATTTATAAGCTGAACAAGAAGCAGATGCAGGAATCTCATACCAAAAATCCGAAAAAGACTGCGGTAGATCATCTGACGCTGACAGCAAAAGCAGGGGAGATTTATGGACTCCTTGGTCCAAACGGCGCGGGAAAGACGACAACGCTGCGCTGCATCGCAACAATTATCAAACCGACTTCGGGCGAGATCTATGTGAATGGAAATGAGGTACAGAAGCAGTCGGAAAAGGTACGGAAGAGTATCGGTTTCCTGACCAGTGATATTAAGCTGGACCCGCAGTTTTCTGTGGACTATCTGTTTGATTTCTTCGGGGAGCTCCGAGGAATTGCCCCGGACCAGATTAAAAAGAGAAAAGAAGAATTGTTTACATATTTTGGAATTAATGATTTTGCCCATAAGAAGATCAAAGAGCTTTCTACCGGTATGAAACAGAAGGCGGCGATCGCGGTCAGTCTGATTCATGATCCAGAAGTGGTGATTTTTGATGAACCGACCAACGGGCTTGACATTATTACAGCCAGAGGTGTGACGGACTATCTGAGAAAGCTGAAAGAAGAAGGAAAGCTTGTCATTATTTCGACACACATCATGTCCGAGGCAGAGAAACTCTGCGACAGGATCGGAATTATTATTGATGGGAAAAAGAGAGCGGAAGGGACGCTGCCGGAGCTGCTTGAGGAGACCGGCGCACAGGATCTGGAAGATGCTTTCTTCGAATACTTTAGAAGTGTAAAGGGGGAAGCATAGGATGAAAACGATTTATAAAAAAGAGCTTGCCAGAATTTTTAAGGACAAGAAAATGATTTTTTCGGTATTCCTCCTTCCGGTTCTGATTATGGTTGGAATTATGGCGCTGGTTGGAAATCTTGCGATGCGCCAGGTAGAGGATATTGAGAGTCACAAATCCATTGTATATATGATGAATGAACCGGAGAGCTTCAGTACATTCCTGGATGGGGCGGATCTGAATATGGAAGTGCGTCAGGTAAAAACATCCGATGACCGCGAGAACGTCATGAAGATGCTGAAAGACGGAGATGCGGACCTGATGATGGAGTTCCCGGAGAATTTTGACTCTCTTGTGCAGAATTATCAGGCAGGACAGGATGTCCCGCAGATCAAGACCTATTACAATCCGTCCGAGGATTATTCCTCAAGTGCTTACGAGGCTATTTCCAGTCAGGCACTGGAAGCATACCGCCAGACACTTCTGGCACAGCGGGTTCCTGACATGAACAGTCTTCAGATTTTCACGGTCAACAGTGATAATAAAGACATGATCGTACAGGATGATCAGAAAGCAAGTGGAAAAGCACTCGGTATGATGCTTCCGTATTTCATTACGATTCTCCTGTTCGCAGGGGCGATGGGCATCGGAACCGATATGATCGCAGGCGAAAAAGAGCGCGGTACCATGGCGAGTCTGCTGGTGACACCGGTCAAGAGAAAGTCCATCGTACTTGGAAAGGTGTTTGCCCTGATGACGATTTCCGGTATTTCATCGGTAATTTATATCGTGGTGATGGGAGCCACATTCCCAAAGATTCTGGGAGGAGACAGCGGACTGGATATTGAGATTACTCCGGAACAGATTGCGATGATCGGAGTGCTCCTGGTGGCAATCGCATTTCTGTATTCTGCGATTGTCATCCTGATTTCAGTTTTCGCAAGGGATCTGAAAGAGGCGAGTACCTATATCACGCCGGCATACATGGTGGTGCTGGTGATCGGTATGATGACCATGTTTACGACAAGCCAGGCGGACATGAAGGATTATCTGATTCCGTTTTATAATACGGCCCTTGCATTGAAGGGAATCCTGACATCAGAAGTGACGATGGCCCAGTATGGCGTGACCCTTGTCATGACGTTAGTGCTCGGCGGTATCTTGACAGCGGTAATCGCAAAGGCATTTGAAAGTGAAAAAGTCATGAATCTGTAGCGGATTCATGTAACAAAAGAAGAGATGGCGCATATGCTGGTGATAAGACCGGCGTATGCGCTTTTTGCGTGTCTGGGGAGGGAATATCTTGAGACTTTGTGATTTGAGAGAAAAAGAAGTCATCAATACAGTAAACTGCAGGAGACTTGGATGTGTGGCAGATCTGGTGGTAGACATGAAAAAAGGATGTGTTCAGGCCATTGTCGTTCCAGGGCCAGGAAAACTCGGAGGATTGTTTGGATATGACAGTGAATATGTAATTCCATTTGAATGTATCTGTAAAGTGGGACCGGACATTATTCTGGTAGACATTTGTGAAGAAAAATTTCTCTGTGATTGCAGATAAACCAGAGAAAACATTGACCATAAAAAAAACGGATGGTATACTGATACCAGATTTTGGAGAAAGGATGGTACATGAGATGAAATGTCCATACTGCGGCAATCCGGATACGCGAGTGATTGATTCCCGCCCTGCTGAGGACGGCTCTTCGATCCGCAGGCGACGCTCCTGTGATTCCTGCGGCAAGCGGTTTACGACCTATGAAAAGGTGGAGACGATTCCATTGATCGTGATCAAAAAGGATAATAACCGGGAGCAGTACGATCGGGGAAAAATCGAGAAGGGTATTCTTCAGGCATGTTACAAAAGACCGGTGCCGGCTGAGATAATCAGGAAAACGGTGGAGCAGATCGAGACCGAGATTTTCAACCGTGAGGAAAAAGAGATTCCAAGTAAGGTGATCGGCGAGATCGTCATGCACAAACTGAAAGATCTGGATGAAGTCGCCTACGTGCGTTTTGCATCTGTCTATCGTGAATTTAAGGACGTCAATACGTTTATGGAAGAACTGAAAAGCATACTGGATAAAAAATAGGAGAATCCGAAAGGATTCTCCTGTTTGCGTAATTCGTCTTGCACTTCCCGATGAAATCCCCTACAATAGAGGAAGATTTTTGAAAAGGACAGGTAAGGATATGAGAACTTACAAACTGACAATCTCCTATGACGGTACCCGTTACCAGGGATGGCAGCGTCAGCCGGGAACGAGGAGTACGATTCAGGATATGATAGAAGAAGCGATTCGTAAGCTGACCGGATATGAAGTGAAAATTCAGGGGTCCGGGAGGACAGATGCCGGAGTTCATGCATACGGGCAGGTGGCAAGTCTGAGACTTTCCGGGAAGGTGGAGGAAAGAGAATTTTTAAGGAAACTAAATGCAGATCTTCCGGAGGACATCCGGATCCGGAGTATGGAACTGGTGCCGAATACTTTTCACGGCCGCCGGAGCGCGAAGGGGAAATGTTACGAATATCATGTGGATCTGCGGGAAAAACCGTATGTATTTACACGGAAGTATACGTGCCATTATCCGGAAGAACTGGATATTGCGGAAATGGAACGGGCGGCAGAATTTCTGTTGGGCAGACATGATTTTTCCAGCTTTACGGACCGAAAGGATGAGAAAGGATGTACAAGGCGGATCGATGAGATCCGGATTGAAAAAAGAGGAGAGTCCCTTTGCATGTCCTTTCGGGGAAATGGATTTATGTACCATATGGTGCGGATTTTAAGTGGCACCCTACTGGAAGTGGGGAGCGGAGAGAAACGTGCTTTGGATATACCGGAGATTTTGAAAGCGAAAAGCCGGCCTTGCGCCGGATTCCTGGCTCCGGCCCAGGGACTGTTTTTGAAAGAAGTCTATTATCAGGAAGAGAAGAAATAATTCCATATAAAAAAAGAAGAGGAGGCTCCTGGCGTAAAACAGGAATCTCCTTTCTCTTTACAGTTCTTTTTTCAGATAGACCATATCCACCAGCTGAATTCCGCATTCGAAAATCGGATGGTCGTAATTGTCGGTAAAGAAGTTTTTCACCCGGTGAGATTCGGTGAAGCCGCACTTTTTATAAAACGGGACGGTCAGAGGACTGTCTCCGGTTCCAACATACATGGTATGGTACTTCCCGGCATAAAGTCCGCAGACGTAATCGATCATCTTTCTTCCGTACCCGGATCCCTGACAATGTTCGTAAACCGCGATATTTTTCAGCTCGCAGGTGCCGTCATCACTGCATGTCACGACACAGACGCCTTTGAGATCTTCGTCATACAAAGCATACATATCGCCGGATTCCAGATAGCGGTCAATCATGCTTTCCTGCTCGTCGGCAAGCAGAAGCAGATCCAGGAACTGCTTTTTGTTTTCTGTGATTGTTTCAATTCTCATGATAACTTTCCTTTCCTGACAGAAGTAGTTATAGTTTACCACATGGATTCATGGTATACT
>CAJFMZ010000072.1 GCA_904393575.1 uncultured Sellimonas sp.
CAACTATGGTAAATTCATTTCATGTTCATCGTCAGAGCCGGACACGGAACGATCTGACGAAGCATACTCATTTATTTTATGTCAATAAATAATATCTGTCAATACATATTTCGGCTTTTTTTTGAGAAACTAGAGTTTAAATGAAAAAAAGCGAGGTTATATCATGGTTGAGAAGTATAGTATCCGGACCGATCTGGCTTTGGAGGAGAAAGAGCGATTTGAAGAAGAACATGTGGAGGTGCAGGGGGTTGTCCTGGAGGAAGAGTACGATGAAGAGCGGGAAATCAGGACGACAACAGTGAAGATCAAGACCGAGAACGGGGCAAAGACAATGGGGAAACCTGTGGGAACATATATTACGATGGAGGCGCCGAATCTGGCTGTACCGGATGAGGCCTATCACAGAGAAGTCTCCGTGAAGATTGCCGAATGCGTGGAAAAGCTTCTGGAAGGAAAAGGAAGAAAGCGGATGGAAGGAGAGGACGCTTCTGTCTTGATGGTGGGACTTGGAAACCGGGCGGTGACGCCGGACGCTCTGGGACCGCGGGTGGCGGACAATCTGAACATCACCAGACACATTGTCAGGGAGTACGGGAAGTACGCCATGGGCGAAGAGGAGGTTACACTGGTGAGCGCCCTTGTGCCGGGAGTTATGGCCCAGACGGGGATGGAGACAGCGGAAATCATCCGGGGCGTTGTGGAAGAGACGAAGCCGGATGTGATTCTGGCGGTGGATGCGCTGGCGGCAAGAAACTCCAAGCGGCTGAACCGGACCATACAGATTGCGGATACAGGGATCAGTCCCGGCTCCGGAGTGGGCAACCATCGGAATGCCATTACCGAGGAGAGTATGGGCGTTCCGGTCATTGCCATAGGTGTGCCAACGGTAGTGGATGCAGCCACCATTGTCAACGATGCCATGGAAAATCTGATGACGGAGATGGAACACTCCGAGGTTTTGCGCGGGGTGGGAGTCGTACTCCAGGGATATCATGCAGCAGAGAAATACGAGCTGGTCAGACAGTTGATCTCACCGCATCTAAACGGGATGTTTGTGACGCCAAAAGATATCGATGAAACGGTAAAGAGGATCAGTTTTACCATATCCGAGGGGCTGAATCTTTTGTTCTCCGGGGACAAAGAGGAGGGCAAAGAGCAGGGACAGGCACATAATCACAGGGAGAGAGGCATATAGTATTAAGACACGAAATTCGTGATATGGTAAGAAAGTAGAGTGAGGCGTTTGAATGGAAGGATCCGTTTCCGGCATCTTCTGATCGGTGGGGTTGTAGGTGTGCTTGGCGGTTATATTATTTTGGGTGGCTATGAAAATACGGCAGAGTTCATCCGGGCGGAAATCGGGAGGAATATTCAAAAAGGGGCTGAGGCCATGTATTTCCCGGCTTTTGCCAGAATCAACAGCCGCCAGGAAGGGACAGTCACAGAGTGGGTGGCGGAACAGGCCATGCAGATGACACCCCTTGGAAATTATGTCAAGGCAAACGAAGTCAGCGAGACCCAGGCGGAAGATGCGGAAACTTATGAAATGCTGTTGCAGAAAGAAGCAGAAGATGAAAATGTAGTGGATGAAAATGGAAAACTGGTGGAGAAAAATCAGGAAACAACAACAGAACAGCCCCATGAGACTCAGATTCAGGGCACTGTTGACCGGGAAAAGCTCAAGGATTACGAGTACCTGACCAGCCATTTTTATACGATTGACAGTACAACAATGACCAGTCCTGAAGAGCTGAATGCGGAGACGCTCCTGTCCAAAAACATGAAATTTGAAAATAAGGAAAACGGGCCGAAGATCCTGATCTATCACACCCATTCCCAGGAGACCTTTGCGGACTCGGTTCCGGGAGATGACTCTACATCGATTGTGGGGATCGGAGACTACCTGACGGAACTTCTGAACAACACGTATCATATTCAGACGATCCATGACCGGGGTGTTTACGATATCATCAACGGCAAGCTGGACCGGAGCGAAGCCTACGAACTTTCCGGCGCCGCGGCGGAGAAGATTCTGGCGGAAAACCCATCCATCGAAGTGGTGATCGATCTACATAGAGACGGAGTCAACGAAAATACACACCTGGTAACGGAGGTCAACGGAAAACAGACGGCAAAGATCATGTTTTTCAACGGACTGTGCCGGACGAGAGCAAACGGAAACATCCAGTACTTCAACAACCCTTATATTCAGGATAACCTGGCCTTCTCCCTTCAGATGAAGCTGGACGCAGATGAACATTATCCTGGATTTACAAGAAATATCTATTTAAAGGGATACCGATACAATATGCAGCTCGTTCCGAAGATGCTTCTCGTGGAGGCAGGAGCTCAGACGAATACGGTACAGGAGATGAAAAATGCGATGGAACCCCTTGCGGAGTCCCTGAACCGGGTACTGAATCAGTAAAAATTTAATTTCTTGAATCGTATGTTCGATTGTGGTAAACTGTTGAAAGTAACGGGTTTCTGGAAGAAACCGGAAGAACGCAAAAAGAAAGGAAGAATACGATGGCGAAACATACGACATACGATGCGGACAGTATCGCGGTACTGGAAGGTCTGGAGGCAGTCCGGAAGCGTCCCGGTATGTATATCGGAAGTGTAGGTACCAAGGGATTGAATCATCTGGTATACGAGATCGTGGACAATTCGGTGGATGAGCATCTGGCCGGATTTTGTATGAATATAGAAGTGACGCTGGAAAAAGACGGCTCTGCGACAGTCTCAGATGATGGGCGCGGAGTGCCGGTCGGGATGCATCAGAAAGGCGTATCAGCAGCGCGTATTGTTTATACAACACTGCACGCAGGAGGAAAGTTTGATGACTCTGTCTACAAGACAAGCGGCGGGCTCCACGGGGTAGGATCCTCTGTGGTCAACGCACTGTCTGAATATATGGATGTCAAGATCAGCCGGGACGGAGCGATCCATCATGACCGGTATGAGCGGGGAGTGCCGGTGGTGGAGTTGGAAAACGGCCTCCTTCCGGTAATCGGAAAGACCAAAAAGACAGGGACGACCATCAACTTTCTTCCGGACAGTGAGATCTTTGAGAAGACAAGGTTCCGGGAGGAAGAGATCAAGAGCAGACTCCATGAGACTGCCTATCTGAATCCGGAGCTGACGATCCGGTTTACGGACAAGAGAAAGGAACCGGCGGAAGAGATCACCTACCATGAGCCGGACGGACTGATCGGATTTATCAAAGACCTGAATTCCAAGAGCGAGCCGGTTCATGATCCGGTTTACTTTAAAGGGGAAGCAGAGGGCATTGAAGTGGAAGTGGTGTTCCAGTATGTCAATGAATTTCATGAGAACATTCTTGGATTCTGCAAC
This sequence comes from uncultured Sellimonas sp., assembly GCA_904393575.1. Taxonomy (GTDB): domain Bacteria; phylum Bacillota; class Clostridia; order Lachnospirales; family Lachnospiraceae; genus Sellimonas. Next base: position 3,358 of record CAJFMZ010000072.1, read on the forward strand.
AATATCTACAATGCCGAGGGAGGCACCCATCTGACCGGGTTTAAGACTACCTTCACAACGGTGATGAATCAGTATGCCAGGGAACTGGGGATTTTAAAGGACAAGGACAATAATTTCACCGGAGCGGATATCCGCAATGGTATGACTGCCATTGTTTCTGTAAAGCATCCGGACCCGCGGTTTGAAGGTCAGACCAAGACAAAGCTGGATAACCAGGACGCTGCCAAGGCGACGAGCAAGGTGACAAACGATGAGATCGTACGGTATTTTGACCGGAATCTGGACGTGCTCAAGAAGGTACTTTCCTGTGCGGAGAAGGCAGCAAAGATCCGAAAGACCGAGGAAAAGGCAAAGACGAATCTTCTGACCAGGCAGAAATACTCTTTTGACAGCAATGGAAAGCTTGCCAACTGCGAGAGCCGGGATCCGAAAAAGTGTGAGATCTTTATTGTGGAGGGAGACTCGGCGGGCGGATCCGCCAAGACGGCACGAGACCGGATGTACCAGGCGATCCTTCCGATCCGGGGAAAAATCTTAAATGTGGAAAAAGCAAGCATTGACAAAGTACTGGCAAACGCGGAAATCAAGACCATGATCAATGCGTTCGGATGCGGATTTTCGGAAGGTTACGGAAATGACTTTGATATCAGTAAGCTAAGGTATGATAAGATCATCATTATGGCAGATGCGGATGTGGACGGAGCCCACATTTCCACACTGCTTTTAACCCTCTTTTACCGGTTTATGCCGGAGCTGATTTTTGAGGGACATGTCTATATTGCCATGCCGCCTCTTTACAAGGCCATGCCGAAAAACGGCAAAGAGGAATATCTCTACGATGACCGTGCACTTGAGGAATACCGGAAGACACACAAAGGTCCTTTCACTTTGCAGAGATACAAAGGACTGGGAGAGATGGATGCCCAGCAGCTCTGGGAGACAACGCTGGATCCAAAGACCAGGATCCTGAAGCAGGTGGAGATCGAGGACGCCAGGATGGCATCCAGTGTGACGGAGATGCTGATGGGTACCGAAGTGCCGCCGAGACGAACGTTTATTTATGAGAACGCAAAAGAGGCGGAGCTGGACATTTAGCAGGAGACGGACAGTTACCATGAGAAGTGAGGAAGATACATGAGCCAGAAGGAAAAGGAACAGATTATCCGGACGGAATATTCGGATGTCATGAAAAAATCATATATTGACTATGCGATGAGCGTCATTGTTTCCCGTGCCCTGCCGGACGTCAGGGACGGGCTGAAGCCGGTTCAGAGACGGACCCTCTATGATATGTACGAACTGGGGATCCGCTATGACAGACCCTATCGGAAATGTGCGCGTATTGTCGGGGATACCATGGGTAAATACCATCCCCACGGGGACAGCTCCATCTACGAAGCCCTCGTTGTGATGGCACAGGAGTTTAAAAAGGGAATGGTGCTGGTGGATGGACACGGAAATTTTGGCTCCATCGAAGGGGACGGCGCCGCCGCCATGCGTTATACGGAGGCCAGGCTTGCAAAGGTGACCCAGGAAGCATTTCTCGCAGATCTGGACAAGGACATTGTCAACTTTGTCCCGAACTTTGACGAGACGGAAAAAGAGCCGGAAGTGCTTCCGGTCCGCTTTCCGAACCTTCTTGTCAACGGGGCGGAGGGAATCGCGGTCGGTATGGCAACGAGCATTCCGACCCACAACCTGGGGGAAGTCATCGATGCGGTGAAGGCTTATATGAAAAACAATGCCATCACAACAAAGCAGTTGATGAAATATCTGAAAGGGCCGGACTTCCCTACCGGCGGCATTGTTGTCAATCAGGACGATCTGCTGGAAATCTATGAGACGGGAAGCGGGAAGATCAAACTCAGAGGCAAGGTGGAGACCGAGGAGATGAAAGGCGGTAAAAAGCGCCTTGTCATTACGGAGATCCCGTATACGATGATCGGAACCGGGATCGGAAAGTTTTTAAATGATGTCTGTGCCCTGGTGGAGACAAAGAAGACGTCGGATATCATCGATATCTCCAATCAGTCTTCCAAGGAAGGGATCCGGATCGTCATCGATCTGAAAAAGGATGCGGATGTAGAAAATCTGACCAACATGCTCTATAAAAAGACGAAGCTTGAGGATACCTTTGGGGTGAACATGCTGGCTGTCGCGGACGGAAAGCCGGAGACCATGGGGTTGAAGAAAATCATTGAACACCATGTGGATTTTCAGTTTGAGATTACCACAAGGAAATACCGGACCCTGCTTGCCAAGGAACAGGAAAAGCGGGAAGTGCAGGAAGGTCTCATCAAGGCATGTGATGTGATCGATCTGATTATTGAGATTCTGCGGGGCAGCCGTTCCGTAAAAGATGCAAAAGCCTGCCTGATGTACGGGATCACGGATGAGATTCACTTCAAAAGCAAAACTTCAGAGAAGATGGCGAAACTGCTTTCCTTTACAGAGCGGCAGGCAACGGCGATCCTGGAGATGCGCCTTTACCGTCTGATTGGCCTGGAGATCGAGGCTTTGCAGAAGGAACATGAGGAGACCGTACGGAAGATTGAACGGTACGAAAAGATCCTGAATGATTATGACGAAATGTCGGCAGTCATCATTGACGATCTGAACCGCCTGAAGAAGGAATATGCGGTGAAGCGCCGTACGCTGCTGGAAAATGCGAAGGAAGCGGTTTACGAGGAAAAGAAGATCGAGGAACAGGAAGTGATCTGCCTGATCGACCGGTTTGGATATGCAAGGACGGTGGATCCGTCCATCTACGAGCGGAATCAGGAGGCGGCGGATTCGGAGAGCCGCTATGTCATTCCGTGCATGAATACCGGAAAGCTCTGCCTGTTTACGGCGGAAGGACGGATGCATCAGATCAAGGTGCTGGATATTCCTCATGGCAGATTCCGGGACAAGGGACTCCCGGTGGACAATATCAGCAATTACGACAGTACGGCGGAGCATACCATCGCGATTCTCGATGAAGCCGGACTGGAGGGAGAGGATCTGCTGTTTGCTACCAGGGATGGACTTGTCAAACGGGTGGCAGGATCGGAGTTCCTCGTTTCCAAGCGTACCACTGCAGCGACGAAGCTGCAGGACGGGGATGAGGTGCGTGCAGTGCTCCCGATGAAGGGACAGGATTTTGTAGTTCTTCAGACAGAAAATGGATATTTCCTGAAATTCCCGGCAGGGGATGTGTCAGAAAAGAAAAAGGGAGCTCTCGGCATCCGGGGCATCCGGCTTCAGAAGAAGGATGCAGTGGAGCATGCCTATGTGTTTGCGGAGGGAACGGAGACAAAAGCGGTTTATAAAGAGAAGGAAATCTCTTTGAACCGGCTGAAAACCGGAAACCGGGATACATTAGGAGTGAAACAGAGAGGATAAAAATACCTCCTTTATGCAAAAAACTCTTGACTCTGGTATCATACCAGAGTTTAAGATGAGCATAAAGGAGGTTTTATTATGCTGAAAAGCAAGATGAAATGAACGCTAAAAAGGATCACAGAAGGAATTACACCGGATATGCTGCTCTGGATCGCAGTAGGTGCCGGGATCGCAACGTTTGGAATTCATAATATCCATGAGCAGACGGGAATTACCGAAGGCGGTGTTATCGGAATGATGCTGTTTCTGCATCACTGGTTCCATATTCCATCCGGATGGAGCACACCGGTACTGGATATTACCTGCTATCTTCTGGCCTTCCGGTTTCTGGGAGGACGGTTTATCAGAATTTCTGTGCTCTCAACATTGTGTGTTTCCATGTTTTACAATTTCTGGGATCTGTTCCCTTATATGCTGCCGGATCTGTCGGCATATCCGCTGGCGGCCGCGCTTCTGGGCGGTATGTTTGTCGGAGTCGGCGTAGGAATGATCGTCCGTCAGGGCGGTTCCAGCGGAGGCGACGATGCGCTTGCCCTTTCCATTTCCAAGGTGACCCACTGGCGGCTTTCCAGAGCCTACCTGTTTACGGATCTGGTCGTTCTGGGACTATCCATTTCCTATATTCCGCTGAGCCGGATTGCATTTTCTGTTGTCACAGTCATGGTTTCTTCACCACTGATCGATTACGTGCAGAACGTCAGAAGACAGCCGCAGCCGGAAACAGCGGGCGAATGAAAAGAAAATTTAACATTTCTCAAGTGAAAAGAGGGGGAAACCCCTCTTTTGTTAACTTCTTTTACAATCCCCTTTCAAAGAATAACAAGGATTTTACCAAAGCTTTACAACAGACGGATAGAGCAAAAAAAAGGCAAAGAGGTATAGTTATTCACGGATGAAAACGAAAAAGAAAGGGGCATTTGTTGATGCTGGAATTAAAGCATATCAAAAAATCATTCGATGGAGTAACGGTTTTAAAAAATATCAATCTGGAGATTGAGGACGGGGAAATCGTCTCCATTCTTGGACCGTCCGGATGCGGGAAAACGACACTTCTGAACATCATCCTCGGACTGATAAAAGCCGACGCAGGGGAACTGATCTTTCAGGGCAAAGACATTCTCCATGTTCCGATGGAAGAGCGGGGATTTAATATTGTATTTCATGACTATGCGCTGTTCCCAAATCTGAATGTCAAGCAGAATATTACATATGGACTTCGCAACAATAAAAAACTTGCCACGGTGGAGGAAGTAAACGGACTGATCCATCTTCTTGGACTGAAAGATCACCTGGACAAAAAGATCGAACAGCTTTCCGGAGGACAGAAACAGAGGGTCGCACTGGCGAGAACCATGGTGATGAAGCCGAAGATCCTGCTTCTTGATGAACCACTGAGTGCTCTGGACGGCGTCATCAAAGAATCCATCAAGGACAAGATCAAAGAGATCGCAAGAGAATACCATCTGACGACCATTATCGTGACACATGATCCGGAGGAAGCGCTCACCCTCTCCGATAAAGTTGTGATCATGAATCAGGGCACCATCGCCCAGTGCGGAAGACCGGAAGATATCATCAATGCGCCGGAGGAAACTTTTGTGAAAAACTTTATTTTAAGACAGCTGGAGATCAAGCGGAACAATATCATGATGCTGTTCCGGGAATCCGAAGCAAAGCGCTTTCAGGTGGTGTAGGAGATGAAGAAGATCAAAGAAAAAGAAATCAAAGGCATCTACGGGATCGCGCTTCTCCTGTTTTTGATGTTCCTGTTTGTTCCGGTCCTTGTACTGTTCCAGCAGTCTCTGGAGGGAGATGGAGGCCTTTCACTGGTGAACTACAGCGAAATGCTGACTCAGAAAGGATTCGGACTGGCTCTGAGGCACAGCCTGGAAGTATCTGTCGTCAGTGCGGTACTGGCCACAATGCTTGCGTTTTTGCTGGCCTACACCATTCATTATACAAATGCACCTGGAAAATATAAAAAATTTATCCGTCTGGCGGCACAGCTTCCTATGCTGTTGCCAACCATTACGTACGGATTTGCCATTATCTATTCCTTCGGAAAACAGGGGCTTCTGACGCGGCTCTTTGGCAGACAGCTCTTTGACATTTACGGGTTCAACGGTCTGGTGATCGGATATGTGATCTACACCCTTCCGGTATCCTTTATGCTGCTGTCCAATACGATGGAATATATCGACAAGAAATTTATGGTAGTCTCCAGAATCATGGGGGACTCCCCGCTGAAAACCTTTCAGCAGACCATTATCCGTCCGCTGCTTGGAACCTTTGCAACTTCTTTTGTACAGTGCTTTTTCCTCTGCTTTACCGATTACGGTATTCCGGAATCCGTGGGAGGGAAGTACGAAGTGATCGCAACGGTCCTTTACAATGAGATGCTGGGAAGCATCCCGAATTTCCATAACGGCGCGGTCGTAGCGGTGATCATGCTGATTCCTTCCATTGTCAGCATCCTGCTTTTGAAGTTCCTGGAGCGGTACAACATCCGGTACACGAAGATTTCTGCCATCGAGTTAAAGGAAAGCCGGATCAGAGACGGGCTTTGCTCCCTTGGATCAGCCATTATTTTGATCTGTGTATTTGCGGTCTTTGCGGTCATCTTCATCATGCCGTTCATTCAGGAATGGCCGTACCAGGCAGTCTTTACGCTGGATCACTTCCGGGACGTCTTTCATGATAATATGCTGACGGCGGTCTATAAAAACTCGCTGTTTGTAGCGTTCATGACGGCGGTTTTCGGAACCCTCCTCGCCTACAGCTGTGCTCTTGCCTCTGCGCGGAGCAGCCTGAAAGGATCGGCGAAGCAGGTAGTGGAAAGTACGGCGCTGATTACCAACACCATTCCGGGAATGGTGATCGGTATTGCCTATATGCTGGTATTTTCCGGAACGTCCCTTCAGAATACGTTCCTTCTGATCATCATCTGTAACATGATCCATTATTTCTCAACGCCGTACCTGATGATCAAAAACGCACTGCTGAAGCTGAACACTTCCTGGGAGGCAACGGCAAAGCTTCTGGGAGATTCCTGGGTGAAAACACTTGTGAGGATCATCACACCGAATATGTCATCCACGTTGCTGGAAGTGTTTGGATACTATTTTGTAAACGCAATGGTAACTGTCAGCGCGGTCATCTTTATCGCAGGGGCAAGAACCATGGTGATCACAACGAAGATCAAGGAATTACAGTACTTTATGAAATTCAACGAAATCTTTGTACTGTCCATCCTGATCCTTCTGACCAATCTTTGCATGAAGGGAGTCCTGGTACTCCTTTCAGATAGAAAAAAAGCTGAAAGAAAAATCAAAAAGGAGAGAAAGATTATGAAAATGAAAAGCGTAACAGCAATGGTAATGGCATGTCTGATGGCCGGTTCCGTCATGCTGGGCGGATGTTCCGGATCCAATGCGTCTGCAGCCGGATCTTCCAATGATCAGGTCATTATTTATTCCAATGCTGATGAAGAAGCAGTCAATGCCATGAAGAAGACGCTGGATGAAAACGGATACGAAGGCGAGTATGTCTTCCAGACGTTTGGTACCTCTGAGCTGGGCGGAAAGCTGATAGCAGAAGGGAAAAATCTGGAGGCCGACATGGTGACCATGAGTTCCTTCTATCTGGACAGCGCCCAGGAACAGAACAGCATGTTCAAGGATCTGGCGTTTGATTATAAAACCATCAGTGAAAACGATCATTCCGATTTCTATGCGCCGATCACAAAACAGGAAGGTGCCATCATTGTCAATACAGAACTCTTAAAAGAGAACAACCTGGATACACCGACCTGCATCAAGGATCTGGCGGATCCGCAGTACAAAGACATGATCTCTGTGACGGACATCAAGAGCTCCTCCACTGCATGGCTTCTGATCCAGGCTCTGGTAA
>CAJFMZ010000073.1 GCA_904393575.1 uncultured Sellimonas sp.
AAGAAAGACTGATAAACTGGGGCTTCTATGATTTAGCCACAGCCTATCAGTCACTGCATATCAACTATTGAAAGCGCCGGATACGAGAACCGTATGTCCGGTGCTGTGAGAGGACGGGAGCTAATCACTCCCTCCTACTCGATTTCTTCTTCTTCCGGCTCTTTCTCGATTTTGGATACAAGTGCAGACTGAATCCGTCTTCTGGAAATGGCGTCCACATGGATGTGAATGCCGCCAACATCCAGCTCGACTGTCGTGCCGTCCTTCGGGATGGTTTTCAGATTGCTGAAGACCATGCCCCCAAGAGTTGTGTAGTCGGAAGACTCCGGCAGGTCAATGTCCAGTTCCTTTGCGATATCGCTGACATCCGCCGTACCGGTCACTCTCCAGAGATTTTCCTGGAGCTGTTCAATCTCGGCTGGTTCGTTTTCGTCAAACTCATCGTAGATATTTCCGAAGATCTCCTCCACCAGGTCTTCCAGTGTCACAATACCGGAAGTATCGCCGTACTCGTCCACTACGACTGCAATGTGAAGCTTCTGCTTCTGCATGTCACGGAACAGCGTGGATGCATGTACTGTTTCCGGGATAAAGTACGCTGGCCGGAGCAGCTTTTTGATGTCCGTCTTTTCCCCCTTTGCGCGGGACAAAAGGAAGGTACGGGCGTTCAGAATTCCGATGATATCGTGAAGATCCTCCTGATATACCGGGTAGCGGGACACACCGGATTCATTGATCAGCTGTGTGATTTCCTCATCGGTTGCGTCCGCCGGGATCGCGATGATCTCGGACTCGTGCGTCATACAGTTGCGGACAATCGTGTCATTGAATTCCAGTACGTTCTGGATCCATTCTTTTTCATCACTGTCGATGGAACCATTCTCCTCGCCAAGTTCTACCATCAGACGGATTTCATCCTCGGTGACAGTCTCTTCTTCTGCTTCGGTTTTCATACCGAATAGCTTCAGCACTACGTTGGTAGAAAAAGAGAGGAAAGCAACCGCAGGCTTCATAATCAGTGCAACAAAAGACACTACACGGTATACGAATTTTGCTACCGCAAAAGACTTCTGCATGGCAATCCGTTTTGGCACCAGCTCACCAAAAATCAGTGTAAAATAAGAAAGAATAATGGTGATGACGATGACGGAAAGTGTATTCAGTACGGAAAGCGGGAGGGCATGGAATCCGAGATCTCCATAAACCCAGTCCACCAGATAACCGGAAAAGTTATCGGCCGCAAACGCACTGCCCAGGAATCCGGCCAGGGTAATTCCGATCTGGATCGTTGAGAGAAAACCAGAAGGCTCCTCCACCAGTTTCAGAAGACGGGCACAGGTTTTATCGCCGTCCTCTGCCGATTTCCGAAGTTTGGAAGCGTTCAACGAGATGACTGCAATCTCCGCCGCCGCAAAAAAAGCGTTTACTAAAATAAGAATAACCTGCAGCAATAGCTGGGGCAATATTGAATTCATAATCAGTTCTCCTTTATTTCTCATAGTTTGTGTAAAAATGAATGTATCTTATTCCCCGCCATTTGCAGACGGGGCAGATCGGCGGCTTCATAGCCGAAGCCGTACAAAAATACGCAAAAAGGCATAGCCTGTTGTTTGATAAAACGACAGACTATACCTTCTATCTGTATCTATCTTCATTTTTACAAAATTATGATGCTCAGAATCACTGTCGCTTGAGTCGTCCATAAAAATGTAATACATCCTTTCTGAAAATAATCATCTGCTTTCTGACAGATGTCGAGATGATTATATCGAAAGAAAGGAGAGATGTCAATAGGGTCACGGCGGGTTTGATCAGGATACCCTGCCGGACATCTCATAGATGGTTTCCGTGACGGCCATAGTCGATTCCCTGTGGGAGACAATGACAACGGTTTTGTCCGGACCCAGTTCCTGAAGAGACCTCAGAATGATGCTCTCGTTGAGGGAATCCAGATTGCTGGTGGGCTCATCCAGAAGGAGAAGCGGTGCGTCATGGAGAAAGGCTCTTGCCACGCCAATCCGCTGTTTTTCCCCGCCGGAGAGGGTATCTCCCAGCTCGCCCACCATGGTGTCGTAGCCATTTGGCAGGCTCATGATAAACTCGTGAAGAGATGCTTTTTTCGCGGCCTCTTCGATTTCGGACCTGGATGCTCCCGGCTTTGCGACGGCGATATTATTGGCAATGGAGTCGTGGAAGAGACTCGTCTCCTGAGTCACATAACTTTCCATATTCCGGAGATCGGTTGTGTTGATGGAAGGAAGTTCACGACTGCCGATCCGGATCTTGCCGCTGTCTGCATCGTAAAAACGCATCAGAAGCTTCAAAAGGGTAGACTTTCCAGAGCCGCTCTTTCCGTGGATTCCGATCCGGCTGCCCTTTGGTATGGAAAGAGAGTAGTCAGAGAGAATCTGTTCCTCCTCATAGGCAAAGGAAAGATGCTGACATTCCACGGATCCGAATGAGGCCGGATCTTTTCCGGTGACCTCTTCGATTTCCGGCTCTTCTTCCAGAAGAGACAGGACTCGTTCCCCGCTTGCAAGGGTCTGCATCAGATTGTTGGACAGTCCGGACAGCGCAACGACCGGCCCAAAGGAGCCCATCATGAGCACGGTGCACAGAACGGCCCCTTCTGGATGTATCCGGCCCTTCATGCACATCCATGCGCACAGGAAGAGCATGCCAAAGGAGAAGAACAGGATGAGGAGACTTGTCAGTCCTCTCTGATTCCCTTCCAGTTGTTTCATTGCGGCCTGTTTCTCGTTGAGCTTTCGGCTCCGCGTTTCCAGTTCTACCATCCGTTCTTTGCCGCAGCCGTACTGGATGGTCTCGTCCAGCCCCCGGAGGCTGTCCAGTACGAAGCTGTTCAACTCACCGAACTCATTTCGAAAATCCATTCCGGCTCCGGCCCCTTTCCTGGAATTCCATACAGGAACGAGGATGCCAACGGCGGCATATCCGCAAAGAGCAAAGAGTCCCGCCGGGATGCTGTAATGGAAGAAAAAGACTTCCATGATCAGGCAGGTCAGTACAGCGATGGCGATCGGAGAAATGGTGTGGGCGTAAAAGACTTCCAGAAGCTCAATGTCTGTTGTCAGGATGGAGATCAGATTTCCCTTGCCCTTTCCGTCCAGCTTTGCCGGGCACAGACGGCGGAGAGCCGCAAAGACCTTGTGGCGGATGAGTGCCAGCAGTTTGAAGGCAATGTAGTGGTTGCATGCCTGCTCTCCATAATGGAGAATACCCCGGAGAATGGCGGCAGCTCCCAGCAAGAGAAAGAGGACCTTCAGTGAGAAGCCGTCCATGAGGCCGGCAAGCTTCAGAATTCCGGCTCCGGCCATGACTGTAAGGAAAATGGCGCACAGATAGCCCGCCACTCCCAGAAGAATGGCCGCAAGCATCACATGGAGCAGAGGACGCACGAGCCCGATGAGCTGACCCATGATGTTCATTCCGCTTCGTCGTTTCATGATGTTATCCCCCTTATTCTGCATAAATCCTGCTGCTTTTGGAACATGGCAGCGTAACTTCCCTTTTTCGCCATCAGTTCTTCGTGGGTTCCGCTCTCGGAGATTTCCCCTTTTTCCATCATGTAGATCCGGTCAGATGCCGTCACATTGGCCAAACGGTGGGAAATGAAGAGAACGGTTTTTGTCTTTGCAAGTTCCCGTACCACTTCCATGATCTGATCTTCACTTTCTACATCAATATTCGATGCTGCTTCGTCGAGAATATACATCGGAGTATCATGGAGAAGGGCTCTTGCAATGGCAAGGCGCTGCCTCTGACCACCGGAGAAATTGCTTCCCTGCTCTTCCAGCATGGTGTCAAGGCCGTTCTGGTTTTCCAGAAATTCCAGAAGGCGAACCTTTTGAAGAGCCTCTTTCATTTCCAGATCAGACGCATCCGGATTTCCCATCCGAAGATTGTCACGGACTGTCCCTTTGAACAGGTAACTGTTGTGGCGTACCAGGGTGACGGCACGCATCAGATCCGCTTCCCGGATCTCGGATACAGGGATGTCGTTGATCCGGATCTGTCCGTGAAAGCTTCTGACCTTTCCAGTCAAAAGTGCGGCAGCGGTACTTTTTCCGCAGCCGGAGACGCCCACAAGAGAGATAAAGCTACCCTCCGGGATGGTCAGAGAAACATCCTTTAGTACCGGCTGATCCTCCTCATAGGAAAAGGCTACATGATCAAAAGATGCCTGTACCGCCTGGGAGTCCAGACGCACGGTTCCGCCTTCCCCTTTTTCCAGATCCAGAATCCGGAAAATCTTATCGCTTGCCGCCATGCCATTCATAGCGATGTGGAAAAAGGATCCAAGGAGCCTGAGAGGAATGAAAAACTCTGATGCAAGAAGAATGATTGTGAAGGCTCCGGCAACGGATACCCGGCCAGCTGCATATTCCTGGATGGTGATGATCATTCCAATGGCTGCGCCGCCGTAGGCTACAATATCCATTACGCTGACGGAGTTGAGCTGCATGGTCAGGACTTTCATCGTGATCTTCCGGAACTGCTCTGCCTCCGCATCCATCTCACGGGCTTTCATTTCGTCTGCCTGATAGATCTTCAGAGTCGTCAGTCCCTGGAGGTTTTCCAGAAAGCTGTCGCCAAGTTCCGTGTAGATTCCCCAGTATTTATTCAGCAGCTTTTTGGCAAATTTCTGCACCGCTACAATGGAAACCGGAATCAGCGGGACACAGATGAGCAGGATCAGGCTGGCCTTCAGACTGACCGGGGCCAGAAGGGCAAACAGGGTCAACGGAGCCAGCAGACTGTAAAAGAGCTGGGGAAGATACTTCCCGTAATAGATTTCCAACTGCTCCACTCCTTCTGAGGTCACCTGGACGACTTCGGAAGTCGGTACTTTTTCTTTGTAGGAAGCGCCGAGCCGGAGCAGCTTCTCATAAATCTGCCGGCGCAGCACCAGCTTCACGGCAGCGCCTGCTCTCCCGGAAGAGATGGCAGCCAGCTTTTCGCAGAAAAACCGGACAAGCAGGGCGAGGACTGCAACGACAACGGTCCGGATCCAGATTTCCCGGTCCAGAGTTCCGGAAATCATATTCTGGAAAAAGATTCCCGCCGCAAAGATGGCGGCAATCTGAAAGAGCAGAGCGAGCCACTGCCAGAGAATATTCTGGATTATATATGTTTCAGAGCCCTTTAAAAGCTTCATGAGCCTTGGCTTGATCATGTCAGGATTCTCCTTTCAGTTTTTTCTTTTCTTTCATGGAACTGACCATATGGCTGAGCGCCATGACGGGATGATACAGCATCATCCTGGGACCGGAAAACCGCATCACTTCCCGGATCCGCTCCCGCATTTCAGGGCGGTAGCAGTGGACACGGCAGTTGCTGCAAAAGGTCTTGCTTTCCATAAAAGGACAATGGTCCGAACGAAGATGAGAATAGGAACGGAGTTTTTCGCATGCAGGACAGAGATGTCCTTTTTCAGACCCGTGCTTTTTGCGGCAGTACAGGCTGATCATCAGATCCACGACCTGCTTTTCCCGTTCACGCTTGTCTGCTGTGTCAAGCCGTTTCATAGGCGCTCTCCTTCCCGTATCGTACGGATCCTGGTGAAGAAGTAAGTGTATTTAAACAAAATCAGAAAGACCAGAAAGAGTCTGCCCGGCAGATTGGACATCATGCACATGGCTGCCAGAAGCATGGCAGAGGCCGGAAGCAGAATGCAGAGCTTGGTTTTCAGTGTCATGGCCCGTTCTTTTACAAAACGGTCCAGATGATTCTGATATAGTCTGGTACCTATAAACCAGCGGTGGAACCGCTCGGAGCCTCTTGCAAAGCAAAAAGAAGCAACAAGTAGAAAAGGCGTGGTCGGCAGCACCGGAAGGATCACACCGACGGCACCGAGTGCCAGCGACAAAAATGCTGCGATCAGCCATAAAAAGCGAAAAGGATTTCGTTTCATAAATACCTCCTGAATTTTTATGAATTGGCAAAATAGGTAGTCTAAACTAACTCGCGGTTTCATCCTAGCACAGAGCATACGTTTCTTTCAAGACAAAAAAATGTTCCCAGGGCGGAACATTTTGGAAAAAGAACTGAAAAAGGATTGGAATTCCAGTTTTTTCCAACGTTCCGCCCTGGGAACAAACGTACATTATTTAAAAATCAGAATCATTCTGGCACGGCTTTTCGGCATATGAACCGGACCTGCAGAGCAGGTAAATTCCATTTCAATACTGGTCTGAAGGAGCCGCTCCTCTTCCCGGTAAAAGAAATTGAAAGGCTGAATTGGGAATAGAAATGTATCATTTCGCCTTTTGCAAGGGCAGTAACGCCCATGAATCCGGCAGGACAGGCTCTCTACCTGTCCCCGCATCCGCATGCCCGGAACACGGGAATCCTGTTCCACTTCCCGGATTTTTAAGAAGATTTCTCCCCTGCCATCGTGGATCCGCAGAAGACCGGGATGGTAAAAGCCCTGATCTGCCATGGAAAGCTGCGCTTCTTCCTGACCGGATTTGTAGATGGAGAAAGCAAACTCGTACTCTCCGTCCGGCAGCTGGAAGCAGAGCCGTTCTCCCGGAATCTCCGTAACTGATTTTAGAGAAGCGAAGAAGATCGAAAGCCGGTGTCGGGAATACAACCGTTTCCGTGTATCCGCAGACAGTGCGCAGACCGTGCGTCTGGCTTCTTCCTCCAGGCGGCTGCCCTGAAGAAAAATTTCCGACTGAAGCCATTCTTTCATCTGATCGACCTCATGCCTCAGCTCACGGGCACGCTCTTTTCCGGAGGCGGACAACACGGTTTTGCCGGATTCCTCCATGTAGCCCATTTCCCAAAAGGCGCGCAGTGTCCGGCTGAATGTGGACTTGGCCACACCGCAGGCTCCGGCCGCCGCTGTAACAGAAAGCGGCCTGTCCTGTATCTCATATAAAAACAGAAGATAGTTGATTTTTTCTTCAGTAAGATTCGGAATCATATGGATGTACTCCTTCTTGGTTAGCATTATCTAACCAAACAGTAACACCAAAAATGAGGGATGTCAATTCTTTTTCTTACCGGAGGGAAGACATGGGAAGCAGACAGCATGTCCGATGCTCCCTGATATCAGGACATCATTACGAGTCGGGCAACCGCGATCGGGTCATCCTCAGAAAAGCCCTGGGCACAGTATAGAATGGTATGCACATAGTCTGCTTCCAAAGACAGTGCCAGCGCAATCTCTTCTACCGATTTTCCCTCCCCATAGACAGCAAGAACCTTTTCGACGTCAGAAATGGTTCTTGCAAGTACCGGATCTTCCTCTGTTGATGCCATGGATGGGATCTCATCCTCCGCAAGCATAAAATCTTCCAGCTTCAAATCCCGCTTATCTTCATTTTCCTGATAATATTCCTCGGACAGCTCCCAGTCCGTCATATCAAATGGATTTTGTTTGTCAGTCATGGAAAAACCTCCTTTAAAAATAAGTGACTTTATTGTAATATGAACAACAGAAGAGTGCAAGGAAAAGAGGCGATACGATGAGGTATTACATTGCAGACTGCCACTTCTTCCATCGGGGACTGAATGAAAAGATGGACAAGAGGGGCTTTGCGGATACAGATGAGATGAATGAATACATGATCCGGAAATGGAACCAGAAAGTCCGGCCAAAAGATGAAGTAGTCATTCTGGGCGATCTTTCCATGGAAAAAGGAGAACGGACCAATGAGATTCTCCGGAGGCTTCACGGGAGACTGTATCTGATCGAAGGAAACCATGACTATTATCTGAAAGATTCCGATTTCGAGCGGGAACGGTTTGTCTGGATCCGGCCTTATGCGGAGATGAAGGATAATAGACGTACTGTCGTGCTCTGTCATTATCCCGTTTTCTGCTATCACGGCCAGTATCGGAAAGATCAGGAAGGGAACGCCCGCACTTACATGATGTACGGACATGTTCATGACAGCTTTGATGAAGTCCTGGTTTCCCGGTTTGTCCGGGAGACGCAAGCGGCAAGGCGGGTCAACATGTACACAAAAGAGGAGGAATCAATCCCGTGCAACATGCTGAACTGCTTCTGCATGTATTCGGATTACGAACCATTGTCTCTGGATGAATGGATCGAAAACAACCAGAAACGCAGGGAAAAGCTGGCATGCGGGGCTGAAACACCATAGAGGGATGGCGTACCGGGAAAAAGAATGGTATAGTAAATGAGGAAAATAACAAAAATCAAACAATAAAAAATACGGTAAGCAGTAGACGGAGGAAAACGATGCGTAAGGAAGCAGCTTTAAAGACATGGTGGGAATTGTATGAAGCAGCCTGCCGGTTGGAAGAAATGAAACCATGGGACTATCTGAACAAAGATCAATACGTGGTGATTCAGTTAAAAGAAGAAAAAGAACCTGTCTTTCTTCGGGTTCTTGGAAGCGGGCAGGGAGAAGAAAAAGAAATTGAAATTTATCCTGGATTCAAAGGATGGCAGGATCTGACCATGATTGCAGAGCTGGGGACCGGAATGGAAGAGTTTCTTTCCAAAGACTATGCCATGTCGGACCGCCGTGTGCTGATCTGCAGATACGGAAAGAAATCGGATGTGATGTATTCACAGCAGGAGATTTCAAAGGCACTGAATCTTCCAATGGCAAAAGAAGAGATGTGGCCGAACTTTATCTCCTGCCGTTCCAGATACATTCCATTTTCACCGGATCAGGACGAGGTGCTTCTGATGACAGAGGCAATCCGGAATCTGTTCATGTGCATCCGGGCGCTGGAAGCGAAAAAACTTCCGATCAAGTGGGAAGAAGAGGAACGACTCTGCCGCATTTTTAACAGAGAAACCGGGCTCTGGAATATGTTCCCGGCAAAGATTCCGAAACAGTCCCGCCCATATATGGGGATGCAGATTCAAAAAGAAGAATTCAAAGAAGAACTGAAAAACATTCCGGCAACAGATCAGAATGTTGAGATTGACTTTTGTTATACACATATTGCACAGAGCGATGAAGAGGCAGGACGACCGAGAAATCCATTCCTGTTTGTGGCGGCGGACGAAAAGACCGGACAACTCATCACCCGGTATTTCCTGAAACCGGAAGAGACAGAGTTGTCATTGATTTCTAATTTTCTCCTGAGCCATCTGAAACAACAGGGACGAATGAAAAAGATTACATCCGGCAATCCGTGGATCATCAAGGCGCTGGAAGAGGTCTGCCGGGAGCTTGGAATTGAGACGGAACTTGGAAAGACAGAAGTGCTGGAAGACCTGATGAAGAAGATTGACAATCGGATGTAGGGGATGCAAATGAAAACATATCAGTTGAAAGTGGCGGAAAAGAAAGCCAAACCGCCGGTATGGAGACGCTGCCTTGTGCCGGCAGGCATTACATTTTCACAGCTTGCTGTGATTCTGGAGACAATAGCGGAGACAAATGTTTCAGAAGAGTATGAATTTGAATTTTACCGAGCCGGAATTCAGTTAAGAGAATGGAGAGAAGGAGAACGGGCAGTCAGAAGATATAATTTTGATTACTGGTGTTCTTCGGACACTTACATTGACGATCTCATGGAACAGGAACCATGGTTTACATTCCGGACAGGAACAGAAAAGGAATATCGTATTGACATTGAAAAGTGCGTCATGGACGAGGAAGGGTATCCACGTATTCTCAAACAAAAAGAAGGCACGGACAGCGGGACGTGGATGGATGTAGAGAAAGCAAATCAAAAGCTTCGAGATCAGTTCCCGGTGGCGTATGGAGAGCCAGATTACCGGACATTTGGCGAACTGAAACAGGAAAGGAAAGCGGGAGGTCAGGGCCTTCGGGGAGCAGAAAGACCTGAGAGCCGTACGGAACGAAATGAGAAATCCACAGAGACAAAGCTGCGGGAGTTTGCGGATCATTTGCAGAAAGGACTTGCCGATAAAGCAACGAAACAGATCATAGACTCCGTGTATGATCCAGACACAGGTACACTTGCGGATCAGGAGAAAGTAAAAGCGGCCGCAGTAGAAGCAGTACTGGAAATGCAAGAAGAAATTCAAGAAAGATTCCGTCAGCATCTTGCAGAAACCAGGAATGCGCAGGAACGATATACACGAAATCCTGAGATGGAAGAAATTATGTCCTCCTGGACGAAGGCAGAACTTAAAAATCTGGCAGAAGACTTGGAATTAAAAGGGTATCATTCTCTAAAAAAGGATGCTCTGGTCCGTAAAATCAAGGAGGAGCTTTTGAAACCGGCTGTCATGGAGAGACAGATGCTGATATTCACTGATGAGGAAATTGCTGCGTTTGAAAGCGCACTGAAAACAACGGGATATTACCCGGTTAGACAAGATCTGGAATTACTGGAAGGATTTTATAATCTGGCCTATGTGGGAATTTATAATGACAATTTTGCCGCAGTTCCGGATGAGGTAAAGAAAATATACAAAAAGGTTAATACACCAAAATTCCGGAAAAAGAGGAAGACAGCCTTTTGGATGATACGGTGTCTTACAATGGTAATTTTCCTCTACGTCCTGGCACCTATCTCTGTTATACGGGAAATGCTGGTGAAATGTCTGGGCGAAGATATCAGTGAAGAGGAATTTCGAGCGATCTTTGCATGGATTCCAGATTATCAGAATCCTTGTGTCATCCGTGGAGAATGGGTTATTTACAAAGAAGTTCTACCGCAGG
>CAJFMZ010000074.1 GCA_904393575.1 uncultured Sellimonas sp.
CAGAGCCGCTCTTCACTTCTGGGAAGAGCCATGCATCAGCGGGACAAAAGGAAGCGGCACCGTATTTTTCAGCGGATGCACGCTGAAATGCTGCTTCTGCCAGAATTATCCGATCAGCCAGGAGGGAGTCGGAAAGGTCATCTCCGAAGAAGATCTCGCCAATATTTTTCTGGATCTCCAAAGCCAGGGGGCGGAAAATATCAGCCTTGTTACGGCAGATCAGTATCTTCCTTCCATTCTCCCGGTGCTGAATCAGATTCGTGAAGAACTTACCATTCCGGTAGTCTATAATTGCAGCGGATATGAGCACCTGGATACGCTTCATCTGCTTGCCGGCACTGTGGATATTTATCTTCCGGACCTGAAATACTATGACAATGGCATTGCACAAAAGTATTCCCGGTCGGGAAATTATTTTTCCATTGCTTCTCAGGCGATCCCTGAGATGATCCGCCAGACCGGTGCTCCGGTATTTGATGAGAGAGGAATTCTGCAAAAGGGCGTCATCATCCGGCATATGGTACTCCCAGGCCAGCGTTCAGATTCCATCCGGCTCCTGCACTGGATGGCAGAGAATCTGGAAAAAGGCAGCTTCCTTTTAAGCCTGATGAGCCAGTATACACCATTTTACCACGCAAAAGACTTTCCGGAACTCAACCGGAGAATTACAACGTATGAATATGAAAAGGTTCTGGATGAGGCTGTACGTCTTGGTCTGACCGATGGATATATGCAGGAAAAATCCAGTGCCAGGGAGGAGTACACTCCTCCATTTGACCTGGAAGGAATCGAAAGGGGGATTTAAAAATGAAATCGACATACTCCAAAGAGGAACACACGCTTCATTTCAGCCACAATGTCCTGGCTTTCCTCTATGTTGTGCTTGGAATTGTTCTGTTCCTCAAACCAACCGAACTGACACGGCTGTTCTGCACCTTCGTCGGAATCGCTGCCCTTCTGTATGGCGCAGTACGGCTGTTTTCCTATCTGCGCAGAACTGAAAGCGACTCTGCCTTTCAGACGGATCTGATTCTGGGTGTAATTCTGCTTGTAGTCGGAGTGATCTGTCTGGCACAGCCACGGATTATTCTCTCCATTCTTCCTTTTATCCTTGGCATCGTCATTCTTCTGGATGCAGTCGGAATTCTTCAGCGTGCCCTGCGCCTGCGCCGGATGGACTGTGTCAGGTGGTGGATTGCTCTGATCCTTGCGGCGGTTCTGGCATTTCTTGGCATCACTTTGATCGCCAATCCATTTGACACGACTATGTTATTCGTCCGTTTTCTCGGCGTAACGCTGCTGGCAGACGGATGCTTTGATCTGTGGGGAAACTATCAGTATCGGAAATATCTGTAACATAAAACAGCGGTGCAGCCTCTCCTTTGCGAGTCCTGCACCGCAGTTTTATTTATGCTACAGTAATAGTATACGATTTTTCAAAAATCCCGCCGGCTTCCAGAGTATTGCCCCACTCCCGCTCTTCCAGCTTTTTGCTGAAGTCAGCCCGGTCACACCGTCCGTACCATGGTTCAATGCAGACGAACGGAGCTTTGCCCCCTTTCGGGGCCCAGATGCCAAACAGCGGTGCGTCAAATCGAACCGTCACATAGGCATTTCCCGTCGGGTCCACCAAAGAGACCTTATGAGCCTGATCCTGTTCGATCACAAGGGCGTCCCTGGCAAAGAGATCCTCCGCGATCTGTAATTTCTGATCTGTCAGTGGATATTCCACCTTCTCTTCCGTCAATAGACCTCCCTCACCTATCAGACTGGACACTACCGGTCCCTCTGTGTCGAATCGAAGCGCATACTCGGTCTGTTTTCCCTTTCCCGGAACCGGACACACAAAAGCCGGATGCCCTCCAATCGAAAAATACATGGTCTCCCTGTTTGTGTTTTCTACCTTCCAGATGACCTGGACGGTTCTATTCTCCAGACGATATCCAATGGACAGTTTAAAGTCAAACGGATACTTCTCCTTCGTTTCCGGTGTTTCCTGAAGTGCAAACCAGATCTCCTGATCCTTTTCTTCCGTCACAGAAAAATCCATATCCCGCGCAAACCCATGCTGCGACATCGTATACGTTTTCCCCTGATAGACGCTTTCTTTATCCCGGTAGTTTCCTACAAGCGGAAACAGAACCGGAGATGTCCGTTTCCAGAACGCCGGATCCCCATCCCACAGGTACTCCTGTCCTGTCTGATTGTCCTTCAAAGATTTCATCTCTGCGCCATGGGCATCGATTTCCAGTGTCAACGCTTCATTTTTCAACTGATACATAACTTTTTCCTCCTTTTATCTACCGGTCACGACAGACCTGAAAAATATAAAATTTCAAATAATAGGACTCATCCGCTGCCCACAAAATCGGATGATCCGGAGCCTGTGTCCGAAATTCCACCTGACGGAGCCGTACATGCACATTCCTTGCCGCCTGGGCGATTGTCTTTGTGAACAGCTCATAATCCATAAAATGAGAACAGGAACAGGTCGCAAGAAATCCTCCGTCCTTCACCAGCTTCATCCCCCGCAGGTTGATTTCCCTGTATCCCTTCACCGCATTTTTTATCGAACTTCTGGATTTGGTAAAGGCCGGCGGATCCAGAATCACCACATCATACTTCTCTCCCTGCTTTTCCAATTCCGGAAGAAGCTCAAACACATCCCGGCTGATAAATTTTACCCGATCAGACAGCCCGTTCAGCTCAGCATTTTCCTGGGCCTGGCGGACCGCCAGATCCGACGCATCCACACCAAGCACACTCTCGGCCCCGGCCACTCCCGCATTCAGCGCAAATGATCCTGTATGCGTGAAACAGTCCAGCACCTTCGCCCCCTTACAAAGCCTTTGAACAGCCAGACGATTGTACTTCTGATCCAGGAAAAATCCCGTCTTCTGTCCGTCCTTTACATCCACAATATAACGGACACCATTCTCCACAATCTCCACATTCGTATCGAATTCCTCTCCGAGGAACCCTTTCACCTTTTGCAGACCTTCTTTCTCCCTCTCCTTTGCGTCACTCCGCTCGTATACACCCCGGATTCGGATCCCATCTTCCAGCAGAATCTTGCGAAGCATATCGATCAGCCTCTCCTTGTACCGGTCAATCCCAAGAGCGAGCGCCTGAAACACCAGCACATCCGAAAACTTATCGATCACAAGCCCCGGCAGAAAATCCGCTTCACCAAACACAATCCTGCAGCTTGATGTATCCACCGTCTTCTTTCTATACTCCCAGGCATCCCTGAGCCTTTGCTCCAAAAACGCCTCATCAATCTCCTGATCAATATTCCTCGTCAGCATCCGTACCCGGATTTTCGAATGACGATTGATAAATCCCCGTCCCATCGGATAACCATCAAAATCATGGACAAGCACAATATCCCCATTCTCAAACTCGCCCATCACACTTTCAATCTCATTATCAAAAATCCAGGCACCGCCGGACTTCAACATTCGTCCCTCACCCTTCTTCAACGTCACAACCGCAAAACTCATACCTCAATCTCCCATCTTTTACTTTTCAATCTTCCCCTATCATATCACATCCCCCTGCTCCCGTCTCCCATTTCACTATATTCCGAATTTTCTGAAAATTTATCAACGGGGACAGGTTCCGATGCATCGGAACACGTCCCCGTTGATTACAAAATTATAAAATTTCTACTACTTCGTATCCGGCTTTTTTTACTGCTTTCCGGATGTCGTCGTCTGAAATCTGGCGGTCGTAGGATACGACGGCCTGGGATTTTCTGAGGTTTACTTTGGCGGCTGCGCCGTCGATTTTGTTGATGGCTCTGGTCACGTTTTCTGCGCAGTGTTCGCAGTGCATACCGGAGATTTTGACTGTTTTTTCTCCGAGTTTTGGATTTTTCAGTGTTTTTTCTTCGGTTTTGATCAGGCCTTTGGTTCCGCCTCCGCAGCAGGATCCTTCCCCTTTGAAATGTTTGATGCTTCCTTTTACTGCGAAGATGATGATGACTAATACGATGAGTAAGATTATGATATCTACCATATAATTACTCCTTTTTGTTTGAATGTATGCTGTATTCTGTCAGTCTCTGTCATTACGTTGCTATCTCTGCCGGTCTTTTGTTTTTTTCCTGATCCAGAGAACCAGCTGATAAATTCCCATAGCCACGAGATAGATCAGTATGAATGCGCCGATGGCATAGAACATGGAGTTTGTATCGCCCATTTTTCTACCTTCTTTCCTGAATCATCCGGATGCTTATTTCTCTTTCTGATAGAGGGAAGCGCTGCATCCTGTGCAGGATCCGGAGCATCCGCTGCACCCGGCACATCCTCCTTTTCCGTTTTTTTTGTCCTGATGTCTTTTGTATATGACATATGAGCAGTATCCTACTACCAATACAAGAATGATGATATCTGCAATACCTGCTATCATGATCTGTTCCCTCCTTTTCTATATGAAATCTGTCTGTTGTCTTCTATATGATTTTTCTGAAATGTTCAGGAAAGCCGGCTATGATCATACATAGCCAGCTTTTTTATTATACCGCTTATCCTGCTGCCTGAACAGATGTTTTCGTATAAACTTTCTGGTTTTTATACGGATCCGGCCGGAACAGAAGAATCAGGAAAATGATTGCTACAAGAAATCCTGCCGCTGTTCCGATTCCGAAGGCTCCGCCCATAACGAAGCTTCCGATCTGGTATACGCTTAAGCATACCAGGTATGCAAATACGTTCTGGAAGAGAATCGCAAACCAGAACCATTTTCTGGACTGCATCTGCTGTGCCATTGTTGCGATTGCTGCAAGACATGGGGAATCCAACAGGTTGAACAGCAGGAAGGAGAATGCTGCGATGGCTGTCGGGAACCATGCCGTAACGCCCTGTGCAACGTTTACCGCATCTTCTGTGTCTCCAGCTACATTTGCGAGTACTCCCATCGTGGATACGATCGCTTCCTTTGCCGTGAATCCGGACAGGGATGCTGCCACCGGCTGCCATTCCCCAAAGCCGAGTGGAGCAAATATCGGAGCAATGATGCCGCCGATTGCCGCGAGAAGACTGTTGTTGCTGTCTTCCACCATTCCGAATCCTCCGTCCGCAAATCCGAATCCTCCCAGGAACCACATTACTACACAGGCAAGGAACAGAATCGTTCCGGCTTTGATGATAAATCCTTTCAGTCTTTCCCATACATGCATCAATACTGTCTTTGCAGATGGAATGTGGTACTGTGGCAGCTCCATGACGAATGGAGCCGGTTTTCCGGAAAATGGTTTTGTTTTCTTTAAAATGATGGCTGATACAAGAACCGCAAGGATGCCGATAAAGTACATCAGCGGAGCTACAATGCCGCCTGCCACATAGCTTCCTGTTGCGTAGCTTGCCATAACACCGCCCATCAGAGCAATAACCGGAAGCTTTGCTCCGCATGGGATAAAGGTTGCCGTCATAATCGTAAGACGTCTGTCATTGTCCTGCTCGATGGTCTTGGATGCCATGATACCAGGGATCCCGCATCCAGAGGAAATCAGGAGCGGAATAAAGCTCTTTCCTGAAAGTCCGAAGTGACGGAAAATCCGGTCCATCACGAACGCGATACGAACCATGTATCCGCAGTCTTCAAGGAGAGACAGGAACAGGAAGAGAATCGCCATCTGCGGCACGAATCCAAGTACTGCGCCGACGCCGCCGATGATGCCGTCTACAACGAGTCCTGTCACAAGGTCTCCTGCGCCGATTGCGCCAAGCCCTGAGGAAACTGCGTCCTGAATTGCTACAACAAAGACATCGTTTGTCCAGTCTGTCACAAATGTTCCAATGGTCGTAACGGAAATATAATATACAACAGCCATTACAACAAGGAAAATCGGAATCCCAAGGATACGGTTGGTCACAATCCGGTCAATCTTGTCTGATACCGTCAGTTTTCCTTTTGCTTTTTTCACTGTAGACGCCACAAGTTTTTGTATGTAATTGTAACGGCCGTCTGTGATGATGCTTTCCATATCGTCATCGTGTGCTTGCTCCAGCTCTTTCGAAGCCGTATCCGCCTGGTTTAAGGCAGCATGCGGGAATTTCCTGCTTTCCTTTACTTTGCTGTCACGCTCTAAAAGCTTCACCGCGTACCATCTTTTCTTATTATCGCTGATCGAATCCGGCAGCATGCTCTGGACATCGGAAACTGCCTTTTCAATGTCTTCATTAAATATTTCTCCCGGCAGCTTATACTCCCTTTTCTTTGCGACTTTTACCGCCTCATCGATCACCTCCGTTAATCCGGTCCCTTTCAGGGCGGATGTCTCAATAATCGGACAACCGATCAGCATACTGAGTCTCTTTACATCGATTTTGATATTGTTCTTTTCCAGAAGATCACTCATGTTCAGCGCAATTACAACCGGAATGCCCGTTTCAATCAGCTGAGTGGTCAGGTAAAGATTTCGTTCAATATTCGTAGCATCTACCAGGTCCACGATCACATCCGGATCCTCATTCAGAAGATAATCCCGGCTGACAACCTCCTCCAATGTATATGGGGAAAGGGAATAAATACCCGGAAGGTCTGTTACGATGACTTCCTCTTTTCCTTTTCTGCTTTTTACTTTTCCTTCTTTTTTCTCAACGGTAACACCCGGCCAGTTTCCCACATACTGGTTCGCTCCCGTCAAGGCATTGAACATCGTCGTCTTCCCACAGTTCGGGTTTCCGGCGAGTGCAATTTTTACTGCCATAAATCCTACCTCCTCAAGTTAGTTTTGTATAACTATCCTCCAAAAAAATATGTTAGTTTTATTTAACCTGCACGCACTCTGCATCGTTCTTTCTAACCGAGAGTTCGTATCCCCTCACCGTAATTTCCACTGGATCCCCAAGCGGTGCCACTTTTCTGATATAAATTTCGCTTCCCTTGGTAATCCCCATATCCATGATCCGGCGCTTGTATGCACCGTCTCCTTCAATTTTGGTCACTACTACCGTTGAGCCCACTGCTGCATCTCTTAATGTCATACTTCTTCTCCTTCCTATAGGTTAAAACAGCCGGTACATCTTTCCAGTTATACCATAATACGCCTGGCCATGTCTTCATTGATCGCGACTCTGGAATCCTTGATATTTACAATCAGGTTTCCATTCAGTTTGGAAATCACACTGACTTCTGCATTCTCGACAAAACCAAGTCCAGCAAGAAACCGCTTCGTCTCTTCCGCTCCGCCTACGCGTTTTATCATGGCCTTATCACCCTGCTGTAAAAAAATCAATGGCTGCATAGAATCCCCTCCGCTTATTGTTATTTTCTTCCCAACAAGAGTTAGTGTTTTCTAACTGTTATCAAGTTTACTACCACTAACTCGCTTTGTCAAGGCAGTGTTTATCCTTTTTTAATATTTTCTTTCTGTTCCCCGGATTCCAGGGTAAAAAAGAGGAAGGATTCCAATGAACCCTTCCCCTTTTCGTTAAGCTGCGGGATTTTCCGCTTTCTTCTTCCACAAATTCACTACAATGATTCCCGCGCATACCAGAAGCAGTGCCAGCAGGTTTTTCGCGGAAAAGGCCTGTCCCCCTTCTCCCAGCAGAATCGCTGACAGCAGTACTCCGATGACCGGATTGGTAAATCCGTAAATGGCCACTCTGGAAACCGGATTGTACTTCAGCAGAATTCCCCAGAGGGCATAAGCCATGGCAGATAAAAATCCAAGATAAAGCAGCAACAGCGAGGACTGTACCGTAAATCCGGAGAGCCTTCCACCCATCGCAAATCCGATGACAGAGAGGATTACGCCGCCCACAAGGAACTGATAGCCGCTTAACATCACCGGGTCATCCTTCTGAGAATATCTCTGAAGGTAGATGGATGAAATCGCATAGAACAGGGCAGCGATAAATACAAAGCCTTCTCCGTTAATATGCATCTGGGTTCCAATGCTTCCCCCTCCCAGATTGGCTACCACCACTCCGGCCAGTCCTACCACACATCCAACAAGCGTCGGCAGAGTCATTCTTTCCTGGCGGAATACGAAACAGGAGATCAGAATCGCCAGAAGGCTGTTCGTTCCCGTAATGATGGAGCCGGTTACGCCGCTTGCGTGTGCCAGACCAATATAAAAGAAGAGATACTGAATGACCGTCTGCATCATGCAGAGCTTCAAAATGTTTTTCACCGAACTTTTTTTTGGCAGCAGGATTCTTCTTTCCAGGATACTCTCAAAAACAATACTCAGCACACCCGCAAGGGTAAACCGTACTCCTGCAAATAAGATCTGTGTGCTGACATCATCCGAAGCGATATTCAACAGACGATATCCGATTTTAATGCACGGGAACGCACTTCCCCAGAGTGCGCAGCTGATGATCGCACCAATGGCAACCACCCATGCTTTCGTCAATATCCGTTCTTTTTTCATGTGTTTCTTTCCTCATTCCTACTATTTCTTTTTCTTCAGCATTTCCTGAACCTGCTTCAGAGCTTCCGCATATTTTCCGGATACAGCATTTGGATTCCGGTGCAGAAGCCTTGCGGAGTTTCTTGCGGAACGGTTCGTCAGCGAGCCGATATTTTTCCACTCCTGTTCGATCTGTGTTTTGATCTTCTGGAGCTCTTCCCTCTTCTCCAGGCCGTTTTCCATATGCTCATTGACAGTATCGATCAGTTCAACAAGCATTCTTCTCCGGTTTTCCCTCTGTCTCTCCATAATATTCTCCAAAAATTCTTTTCTGGAGAGTTTCCGTTCCTCCCGATGTACCTGATACCTGGACAGGCCGTCTTCCGCAAAAGCGGAAACAACTTCCAGCCGTTTCTGAAGTCTCCGGATTTTTTCGTTGCTCTCGCTTAACCGGATCAGCATGTCCCTCAAATCCATTGCCTCTCCAAAGGATACGGTGAAGTCCACCGCAAAGGCTGCGGAACATACGACTGCGGCCACCTCCGCTATTCTATCCGGAATTCTCAGCACGATCTCTTCAATAGGCACATGGATGACGCGTACCAGAAGGACGGAAAACACGCCCCATCCAAGCGATACCGGCAGACAGACATAGCCCTTCAGGTTCAGGGGCAGATGGCTGTAATCCCAGTACCTGACCCGGAACAGCCGTTCCATGCAGGCCCCGGTCACGTACTCCAGCATGGTTGCCCCTGCCATTCCCAAAAGAAATACCAGCACGATCTGCTCCCGGACTCGGATGGTGCACAACAGTACTATGATTGCCCCGCTTCCGTAGATCGGAAGCAGTGGTCCATGAAGAAATCCCCGGTTAATCCATTCCCGTTTTTTTATAGAAACATAGCAGCTTTCCCAGATCCAGCCGATCAGACAGTAAATAAAGAAAAACAGTACCCATTGAATAAATGTATAATGAAAGGTCAAAAGGATCTTCCTCCTTTACTTTTCTTCTACGCCATTTCTTGCACAGAGATCCTTCAGGCAGCAACGGTCACAATGGGGCCTGGTCCGGGCCGTACAGACCTCCCGTCCGTGGTAGACGAGTCGGTGGCAGAAGCTGTTGCCCTCTTCCGGCGGCACTACTTTCCAGAGTGCCATTTCCACCTTTTTCGGCTCCTTGATACCCTCCACGATCCCGATCCGGTTTACAATCCGGATGCAGTGTGTATCCGTCACAATGGCCGGCTTCCCGAACACATCGCCCATAATCAGGTTGGCACTTTTTCTGCCCACGCCCGGAAGCTTTAACAGTGCGTCAAAATCATCCGGCACTTTCCCGCCGTACTCGTCCCTGAGTATCTTCATACAGGCGCTGATATCCCGTGCTTTGCTCTTCCCCAGTCCACAGGGCCTCACGATTTCTTCAATCTTTTCCACAGGAGCATCCGCCACCGCATTCAGATCCGGATATCTGGCGTAGAGATCCTGCACCACCACGTTGACCCGCGCGTCCGTGCACTGGGCTGCCAGCCGGACGCTGATCAGAAGTTTCCACGCCTCATTGTAATCCAGCGTACAGTCCGCGTCCGGATATTCTTTCTTTAATCGTTCAATTACCTCTAATGTCAGTTCTTCTTTGGTCATGTTTCCACTCCATTTTATTCTTCTGTCGTTGAAAATAGAATCGAGATATGCTCCGGATTGTCATAATCCTTACCGTATCCGTCATCGTGATAATATTCGTAAGTCGCCATCTCATCCCGTACATATTTCAAATACTCCAGATGATCAAAATCAATCTCCTGGGTACACTGCGCAGGCCCTGCCAGCGGAATCATCGTATCCGGGCGAAGGAAAAATACAACATCCGTCAGTGCCACATCGATATACTGATGTCCTGCCTGGCAAATCTCCGTCTGCATAGATCCGTCTTCTCTAAATCGTACCAGCTTCATCTCCTCCGGCAGATAGACATAACGTCCGGATGCATTCTGTTCATAGACTGGTGCCAGCATCAGCTCATTGCCAAGCAGCAGCTGATCCTCCACCTGAGCAGCATACTTATCGTCCGGATAATCAAAGGCCAGCGGGCGGAACATCATTTCGCCGCGGAGCGCCGCTTTCATATAT
>CAJFMZ010000075.1 GCA_904393575.1 uncultured Sellimonas sp.
TTCCGACAACAAACACTTCTTTTTTCCAGGCTTTCATAATCTCCCCAAGAAGCGTTGTCGTGGTGGTCTTTCCATTCGTTCCCGTGACAGCAAGAACATCGCCCTTTCCAAAATGCCAGGCCAGCTCCACCTCACCCCACACCGGGATTCCCGCTTCCCGGACCTTCTGCACTTCCGGAAGATCCACCGGAACTCCAGGACTTAAAACGACAAGATCGATTTCCTCCAGCCTGTCACTTGGAAACTCACCGATGACAATTTCGGCGGAAACATCTGGTCCAAGCCGTTTTTCGACCTCTTCTCTGCTCAACTTTCTGTTGCCGTCATACAAGATTACCTCGGCGTCTTTCTTCGCCAGAAGCGTCGCCGCTCCGATCCCGCTTTTTCCCGTTCCAAACACGAGTGCCTTTTTCCCGTTTTTATCAAACATCTCTTTTCCGTCCTTTCTTATCTTATAGTGCCAGCAGCGCAATCAGACACAAAACTGCCGTAATGATTGAAAATACAGCCACTATTCTTGTCTCCGACCATCCGCAAAGCTCGAAATGATGATGGATCGGAGCCATCTTAAAGAATCGTTTTCCGCCTGTTTTCTTAAAATAGGTGACCTGAATCATGACTGACGCTACTTCTACAAGATAAATCAGACCTACAAGAATGATAAAAATCGGCATCTGCAGCATATACGCCGTAGCAGCCACAAATCCCCCAAGAGCCAGGGAACCGGTGTCTCCCATGAACACACTGGCCGGATACACATTAAACAGGAGAAATCCCATCAAAGCCCCGACCACCGCACAGGTAATCGGTTCGATTCCGCTCTTCGTTCCTACGGCAACCACAGTAAAAAAGGTAGCTACCAGTACTGTCACACTGGATGCAAGACCGTCAAGCCCGTCTGTAAAGTTGACCCCGTTGACGGTACCGATCACTGCGATAAACAAAAGCGGGACAGCCAGCCAGCCAATGTCCCAGTATTTTCCGCCGGAAAACGGAATCAAAAGCGTCAGCGGCGTCCTGGTAACCTTGACAAGATAATAGGCAAATACTGCCGTAATCACAACCTGAAGCGCAAACTTCTGCTTTGGATACAGACCGTCTGAACGTTTCATGACCACTTTCAGGTAATCATCCAGAAATCCGATCAGGCCGAACCCAAGTGTCACAAACAGAATCGGTATGATCTTCGGATAATCTTTCACATAAAAAAGGGAGGTAATGACCACGGAGGCCAGAATCATGACTCCCCCCATCGTCGGAGTTCCTGCCTTCTGGAGGTGGGACTCCACTCCTTCAACACGCTCTGTCTGTTTCATCTTCATCTTCCGCAAAACCGGAATCACGATCGGCCCCATAATCACGCTCAGCACAAATGATATAAGAACCGGAATTACAAATGTAAAATCCATCTCTGCACCTCTTCATCCTTTTGTTTCTAAACAGGCCTTATGCCTGCGTTTAATTATAGCGTATTCCCCCTGTCTTTGCAACCTCGCCGTCCCACTCTTGTTCTTCTTTTTCTATGCCCAGATAAGGCAGTACATCGTCAAAAATCTCTCTTACAACCGGAGCTGCGATCGTTCCTCCATAATAGATTCCCTGGGGATTATAGATCACACACATACCAAGCACCTGGGGATTGTCTGCCGGAGCAAACCCGATGAAAGAAGAAATATATTTGTTGGCGCTCCGCGGAAGAGTCTGGGATGTGGCGGTCTTTCCTCCGATCCGGTATCCCTCTATATAGGCATTCTTTCCGGACCCCTCCGACACAACACTTTCCAGAATTTTCTGCATGGTTTTTGATGTCTGTTCCGATACAATCCGTTTCCCCTGTTGGTTCGAAAATGTTTTGACCGTTTTCCCTGACTCCTGGTCCTGTACTTCCACTGCAAAATGCGGTGTCACACGCTTCCCACCGTTAATCAGAGAGCTGACGGTCGCAGCCATCTGCACCGGTGTCACCTGAAAAGACTGGCCGAAGGTCATGGTCGCCAGTTCGACTTCGCCAATATCTTCCCGGCGGTGCATAATCGTGCCAGCCTCTCCCGGAAGATCCACCCCCGTCTTCTCCATCAGGCCAAACTGTTCAAAATAATCACAGAACCGTTCGGCTCCAAGGCGAAGTCCAATCTCCATAAAGACCGGATTGCAGGAATTCTGCACTCCCTCCACAAAGGTTTCCGTTCCGTGTCCGCCTGCTTTATGGCAACGAATCCTCCTGTCTTCTACAATCTTATAACCCGGACACACAAACGTGTCATCCAGATCCACCACTCCTTCTTCCAGGCAGGCGCTGGACGTTATGATCTTAAAAGTAGATCCCGGTTCATAGGTATCGTTGATACATCCGTTTCTCCACATCTGATTCAAGAGCTCCTGCTTTTCTTCCTCCGAGCCGGCTGATGTTCCTTCCGGGAGCTCAAATGGCGTGTTCAGATTAAACTCCGGCCAGTTCACCATGGCATAAATCTCTCCATTTTGAGGATTCATCAAAATGACCGCTACCTTGTCCGCCTGCTTTTCTTCCATCACTTTCTGCGCCATCTGCTGGGCATACTTCTGAATATTATAATCCAGGCTGATCTGGAGGGTGTTGCCCGCCTTTGGTTCAATCCGGTCTTCCGCCACCCCTTCCAGCTCAATGCCTCTGGCATCCGTTGTAGAAAGAATCGTCCCATTCTCCCCTTTCAGATAATCCTCATATTTGACTTCCAGTCCGATAATTCCCTGATTATCGCCGCCTGTGAATCCCAGGACCTTACTGGCCAGTTCATTATAAGGATAGTACCTTTTAAAATCCTCATCCACCTTGACTCCGGCAAGATTCATATCCCGAATCCGGTCCCCGGTCGCTTTCTCCACATTTGTTTTAATCCGCTCCATAGAAGAAACCTTCTCTACCTTTTTGCGTACCTCTGATTCCTCCATCTCCAATTCCCCGCTCAATGCCTTAATGACACCTTCCGGATCTTCAATCTGGCTGTGAATCACGGATACCGTGCAGACAGTCTTATTGGTAGCAAGAACTTTCCCGTTTCTGTCTACGATCTCTCCCCTGGCCGCCTTAATCTCCCGTTCTCTTTCATGGAGGTCTTCCGCCCTTTTCTGATAGTATTCCGCATCAAAAATCATCAGATAGCCCAACCTCGCAATCAGTCCCAGTATCAGAAGCACAGCAGCCAGAAACACAATCAGAATCTTCCTTTTATTATAGGTCTTGTTTTTCATAAAAAAACCTCACAGAAGTGATTGATATAACTTATTAATCCTTCCGTGAGGTTATTCTTTTTATTCTGATTTTGTAATATTCAAATACGGAAATGCTTCTTTCATAATGTCCGCTGCCAGCCCTGTCGCAAGATAGCTTGCCGCCTGCTGTGCCAGATTCGGTTCATCTATCACGACATAGATCACTACTTCCGGATTGTCCTGCGGCGCATATCCGATAAAGGAGTTCAGGTTCTTTCCCTCACTTCTCGGCAGTTTCTCCGCGGTACCGGTCTTTCCGCCGATCGCATACCCTTCTACCTGGGCAGAGGTTCCGCTTCCCTCTTCCACAACACCATACATATAATCTTTCAGAGTATCACAGGTTTTCTGGGAGACTGTCTTTCTTGCAAACACCGGTGTTTTTGTCTCTACAACATCACCTTGTGCATTACGGATCTCCTGTACCAGATACGGCTCATAATAATTTCCTCCGTTGATGAGAGAACAGAATCCCGCCGCAAGCTGTGTCATTGTGACATTGAAATTCTGTCCGAAGGAATTGGTCCCCAGGTCGATCGGCTGCATTTTATCTGCTGAGTAGAGCAGATTTGATGTATCTCCTTCACCCGGCAGATCGATTCCGGTATATTCTCCAAAACCGAAGATATGCTGATACCGGCAGAAATCCTCTGCACCTAGTGTTTCCGCGATCTGCATCATCCCCACATTACAGGAGTTCTCCAGCACCTGCTTGAGCGTCTCCACTCCATGTCCATTTGTGGCAATACAGGACACCGGATTCGCAACCCCCTCGTAGGAATAGGAACCCGTACAGACATAGGTCTCATTTCCTGTCAGTTTTCCGGTTTCAAATCCAGCCGCCATGGTAAATGGTTTCATCGTGGAACCCGGCTCGTACGTGTCGCTGACGCAGAAATTTCTCCACAGCGCATTGAGCGTGTCCAGTTTTTCCTCATCCGTCATCGCATCCTGTTCTTCAGTTGTGTAGTATTCCGACAGATCTCTTGGATGATTCAGATCAAAATTCGGGTAGCTCGCTTCTGCAAGAATAGCGCCGGTATTCGGATCCATGATCATGACTGCCGTATTTTTAGTCCCTTCGCCTTCACGATAATTGTTTTTAAGCCGGTCATTCAGGGCAAGAATATGTTTTTCCACAATCGCCTGCAAATTCACATCAATCGTTGTCACAATCGAGTTCCCGTCTGTCGGACTTTGGATCACATTCTCGGAACTGGATCCGGACGAGAGGTATCCTGTCCGTTTCCCGTCTGTGCCGTTTAACTCGTCATTATAATACGCTTCGAGTCCGACTGTCCCCACGTTTCCGGAGGATGTAAATCCAATCACATCGCTTGCCAGTGTCCCGTATGGATATGTCCTTACATAGGAATCCTCCAATGTCACACAGACGATATTTTTATCTTTGTCCATCTGGGCCTGAAAGGCTTTCCCTGTCTCGTAATCCACATTGCTTTTCAGAATCACATATCTGCTCTCCGCCTGATCCTGTAATATTTCACGAAGTTCCGGCTCATTCAGCCCGAATCCATCGACAAGAGCCTCTACCGTGGCATTGATTTTCGCATTTTGGTACGATGTTTTCGTCTCCAGAAGTCCTGCCACATCCAGGACGACATTATAGGAGCGCTCACTGGCCGCAAGCACTGTCCCATTGGTATCCAGAATGTCCCCTCGCTTATAGGGGATCGTCTGGCTTCCGCTGCGCATCTGGCTCATAACCTGCTTCTGATACTCCGCTCCCTTGACCACATTCAAGGCAGCAGCCTTTCCCGCCAAAAAAACAAAAGCCAGTACGATTGCCGTAAACACTCCTACCAGCTTTATCTTCATTTTCTTCGGGAATGTTCTGTGAAAATTCTGAAATCCTTTCTGTTTTCTTCTTTTTTCCATGCAGTTCCCCTTGTCTTTATACCGCTATTTGTCTGCTGTCTGTCCATCCTCCGGAATACTTTCGTACTGTCGGATTTCATGATCTCCCGCACTCTGATATTCTACAATCTGAGAAGAATCCGCATAAACCATGCCCAGATCTTCTGCCCGCTCTCTGATCTCTTCCAGATTCATAGAGTTGGCAATGTAACGGTACTCTGATGTATTTTTTTCTTTCAGGCTTGTGATCTCTGTACGCAGACTTTCAATCTTTCTCGTCTGCTGGTCCAGATCCGCCTGTACACCAAGATAATGGAAGCAGACAAATAATGCTGCCGCCACCGCACACGCCAGAAATGTGACATAACCGAATCCAAGCTTCATGGCCCGGCGCTGATTCTTTTTCGTCCGCGGACTCACCGGCTTTGCCTCCGTTTCGTACTCTTTTGTATTTCCGGATGTCCGTGTCTGCCTGACACGGACCAGATTATCATACATAAAGGTATCATCCTGTGTTCTTCTTTTCTTTCCTGCTGCCATACACGTTCCCTCTTTCTGTGTCTGGTATCTCCGCATTTTTCTTTCCATCATATATGTTCAAAAATACGGAGTTTGGCACTTTTTGATCTGCTGTTTTCTTCCAGTTCCCTCTCTCCCGGAAGAATCGGTTTTCTTGTGATCACCTTTCCTTTTGACTTTTTCCCGCATACGCATACAGGAAAATGACTCGGACATGTACAAGGATTTTCATTTCTTCGAAATGCCTCCTTTACAATCCTGTCCTCCAGCGAATGGAACGTGATAATACAGATCCGTCCGCCCGAATTTAGTAAATCAATCATCTCATCCAGCGATTCTTTCAAAACGGTCAGCTCCTGATTCAGTTCGATCCGGATTGCCTGGAACGTCCTCTTTGCAGGATGTCCTGACATCTTCTGAAACTTCATTGGAATCGATGCCTTTATAATCTCTGTAAGTTCACCAGTGGTTGTAATAGGACCTTTTTCCCTGGCCTGGACAATATGTTTGGCAATGTTTTTTGCAAACTTATCTTCTCCATAATCCCGGATAATACGAAAAAGGTCCATCTCACTGTATCCATTGACAATATCAGCGGCAGTTTTCGTCTGCCTCGTATCCATCCGCATATCAAGCGGTGCATCCTTTGTGTATGAGAATCCACGCTCTGCCGTATCCAGCTGGTAAGATGATACGCCCAGATCGAGGACAATCCCATCCACCTTGTCAATGTTTAATTCCCGGAGCCGCAGTTTCATATCACAATAGTTGCTCCTTACTATCGTAACCTTCTCCCCGAAACTGCGAAGCCTGATTCCGGCCGCTTCAATCGCGGCGGCATCCTGGTCTATTCCGATAAAACTCCCCTTGTCATTTAACCGCTTACACACTTCATAAGCATGTCCGCCTCCACCAAGCGTTCCATCTACGTAAATGCCGTCTGGCTTGATGTTCAGACCATTTACGACCTCTTCCAGCAATACTGATTTGTGTTCAAATGCCATGGTTTTTCCCTCCTGTATCCATGTTAAATTCTAAGGCCCAGATCTTCCATGTCACTTGCGATATCATCGATATCAGCCTCCACTTCCTCACTATGCGCATCCCAGGCTTTCTTGTCCCAGATTTCAATCTTATCAAGGACACCTGCCAGTACCACTTCCTTTTCCAGTCCGGCATAAGCTCTCAGGGCTGAAGAGATAAGGACTCGACCCTGTTTGTCAAGTTCGCCATCAACAGCGCTTCCCAAAAAGAAACGTTTGAAGTCTCTGGCTTTTTTGTTTGTAAGTGGTAATTCCCGGAGCTTTTCCTCAAAAGCGTTCCATTCGTTGTCCGGATACACAAATAAACAGCCGTCCATCCCCTTTGTAATCACGAAATGTTCTCCCAGACTTTCGCGAAACTTGGAAGGGATGATCAGGCGGCCTTTTGCATCAATACTATGATTGAATTCTCCGTTCAGCATCGAATCACCTTCTTCCAAAATGGGGATGTACTCCACCATTTTGTACCACTTTTCTCCACTTTCTACCACTTGAAACCATTGTAAACCACACCCATCCCTTTTTCAAGTGTTTTTTCCAAAATGATTCTTAATAATTTCTTATAGCATTTCGCGCAAGAAAAAAAGAGTCCCACTTACAGAACTCTCTCCTGGGCAGTCTCTTCCATGACTGTTTCTGTAAAATAAAAAAACAGCATGGCCGAAACCATACTGTCTTCTATCCTCTTTTATTCTGTTCCTTCCGCACTGTTCAATCCATTCAGATACTCCTCAAATGCCGAATAATCAGCTGTCACGCTTGCCCTTGGCCTGCTCTCCTCTATTTTCTGATATCCGGAATATCCGATCCAGGCGACAGCCAGCACCACAATTACAACCGCCAAGGCCGCCTTCAGACGGAACAGGATTTTTTTCTTCTTTTCTTCTTTTTTTCTTTTATCTTTATTGTTTTTATAAGAATCTGCTTTTGTCAGGCTCATTTCCTTTACTCCTTTTGCACTCAACTGGGATATATGATAACACATCTGAGATGCAAATACAAGTTTTGAATCCTGATTTCACATTTCCGACACACTCTTGGCCTCTTCTACCCGCCTATACTGCAATGATCACTCCACCGTCATTCGCGTACATACTGCTGACGCCTCTTGTATCTAGTACAAT
Organism: uncultured Sellimonas sp.; assembly: GCA_904393575.1. Lineage (GTDB taxonomy): Bacteria > Bacillota > Clostridia > Lachnospirales > Lachnospiraceae > Sellimonas. Next base: position 7,814 of record CAJFMZ010000075.1, read on the forward strand.
AATCTCTTTCAGCGGTATCTTCTTTCGCAGCATCTCTTTGACCATCTCTGCGCGTGCCGGGCAGTTACAATGTGCAATTCCGAGTGTCTTTTCTTCCGGATGGACGATCTCCGCCGCTACGCGGTCCACCATCTTCACAAGCGCTTTATGAATTCCCCTTGCCTGTCCATGCTGGATAATCACACCCTGCTTGGTCGCCCCCATAACCGGTTTGATGTTCAATACCGATGCGGCCAGTGCTTTCAGTCCTGTCAGCCTTCCATTCTTTCTGAGTGTTTCCAGAGACTCCAGCACAAAGTACGTATTCTGTCCGTCAATATAAGTCTCCACCGCGTCAATGACTTCCTGAAAACTCATTCCCTGCTCTTCACACTCCATGATCTTCTTTGTGATCAGTGTCTCACCTACCGATGCGGAACGCGAATTGAAAACATAGATTTCTTTCTCTCCGTGTTCTTCCAGGAAGAGATTTTTCCCAAGAACAGCACTATTATAAGAACCGCTCAGCTCTGCGGAAAGTGTCACCACGTAGACTCGTTCTTCTTCGCCCTGAAATGCCTTCATGTAAGCTTCCGGAGACGGACAGGATGATTTGGGACATTCGCTGCACTTTGCCACTCTCTCCAGGAAATCCGCCTGGTCAAAGGTGTCATCGTCTACAACAAGATATCCACCTACATTCAAAGTCAACGGAGCGGTAAAAACCTTTCCGGACTGTTTCATCTCAGGCGTCAGCTCTCCGCAGCTGTCTACAATCACTTTATAACTCATCTTTATTCCTCCTGCATACCACCGTATGTTTTTCACATCTATCATATGTAGTTTTCATTACTACCTTTCTAATCATAGCACAAACATGCAGGAAAGAAAAGCCATTTTATTGCCGTATTTTGATTTTTCTCGATACATTCAAAGCTATGCCCATCTCAATCATCAAAAACAGGGCTGAAGTTCCCCCGTAACTGATAAAAGGAAGGGTAATTCCGGTTGTAGGAATCACATTCAGCACAACGGCCACATTTAAAATAACCTGAATTGCGATATGGGCAAAAATCCCCGTCACAACCAATGAGCCGTAATAATCCGGCGCATTTTGTGCAATAAACATCAGCCTGTAAAGCAGAAGGCCGAACAAAATCAGCACCACAATCAGGCCAAACACGCCCAGCTCCTCACAGATGATGGAAAGAATCATATCATTCTGCGGCTCCGGAATCACCATCTTCTGCGCACTGTTTCCAAGTCCTTTTCCAAAAAAGCCTCCGCTTCCGATTGCCAGGAGTCCCTGCATGGTCTGAAAGGCGCCGCTTTGAGCGTATTTTTCAGGATCCACCCAGGAAAGTACCCTTTGGAGCCGGAAGTTTCCGCTGGACTCCAGAAGCCTTCCAAGAATCTGACCTGCAATCAGCCCGCCAATCATCAATACAAAAAAGGCAATCACAATTTTTTTCGTCCGCGGATAGGTCACGAAAAAAATCACAGCTGAAATTCCAAATACAATAATGGCGGTACTTAAATTTTCCGTCAGAATAAACACCCCTGCTGCCGCCAGGCCACCGTACAGGAAAAGCCTGACCGCCCCCTTTTTGGTGTAGGCTTCCCTTCCAAGAGAACAGATGACACAAGGGATGAATAAAATGACAGCAATCTTTGTCACCTCAGAGGGCTGGAGCTGCTGCCGGAAAGGAAGCTGGATCCATCTCCTCGCCCCATTTGCCTCAATTCCAAGCGGCGTCTGCACCAGTGCCATCAGAATAAAAGAAAGCACATACAGAATTTTCGCATATCTTGCATAGAGATGATAATCGATTTTTGTCACGATATACATCACCAAAATGCCAAGCCCACTGATCAGCAGCTGTCTGCGAAAGTAAAAGGTGCCGTCCCCATTGTGATCGATCTGCGCCGAATAATAGCTGGTGCTGTAAAGCATAATCAGTCCAAAACAAAGCAGAAAAATCAGCACGGCGACAAGTCCGTAATCAAAATAGGAATATTCCACTTTCCCTGCCATTTTCTTCTGACGCATCATTCGTTTTCGTTTTAATCTTTGACGTTGATCCATGTTTGAAATCACTCCATATTTTTCATTTATACTACCCCGATGATTTCTTATTATATCCGTATTGTCCCGGAAAAACAACTATCTCCCGAAAATGAATTGTAACTTTCACCTTCTTTTTCCATATCATAATCTTAGAACAACGCATGAAAGGAGATTCAGAATGCAGAATTATTATCAACGTCCTCC
>CAJFMZ010000076.1 GCA_904393575.1 uncultured Sellimonas sp.
AAAGGAGGAACAAAATGAGTTTTGTACATTTACATGTTCATACAGAATACAGTCTGTTAGATGGTTCCAATAAGATCAAAGAGTATGTTGCCCGTGTAAAGGAACTGGGCATGAACAGCGCCGCCATCACGGACCACGGTGTGATGTACGGTGTGATCGATTTTTATAAAGAAGCAAAAAAAGCCGGGATCAATCCGATCCTTGGCTGCGAAGTATATGTAGCTCCCGGTTCCAGGTTTGACCGGGAGACAGGACATAATGATGACCGGTATTACCATCTCGTTTTGCTGGCTGAAAATGATGAAGGCTATCACAATCTGATGAAGATTGTATCGAGAGGATTTACCGAAGGATATTACTATAAGCCTCGTGTGGACAAGGAGCTGCTGCGGGAATACAGCAGCGGGATCATTGCATTAAGCGCCTGCCTGGCGGGTGAGGTACAGAAATATCTGGTCCGGGGACTTTATGAGGAAGCGAAAAAGGCGGCTTATGAGTATCAGGACATTTTTGGAAAAGGAAACTTTTTCCTGGAGCTTCAGGATCATGGGATGGCGGAGCAGCAGACGGCAAATCAGGGGCTTCTTCGTCTGTCGGAGGAGACCGGCATCGAGCTGGTGGCCACAAATGACGTCCACTATACCTATGCAGAGGATGAGAAACCCCATGATATCCTGCTTTGCCTTCAGACAGGAAAGAAACTCTCCGATGAGAATCGGATGCGTTACGAAGGCGGACAGTATTATGTCAAAAGCGAAGAAGAGATGCGGGGGCTGTTCCCGTATGCCCTGCAGGCACTGGAAAATACTCAGAAGATTGCGGACCGCTGCCATGTGGAGATTGAGTTTGGGGTCACGAAGCTTCCAAAATACGATGTTCCGGAGGGCTACACTTCCTGGGAATATCTGCAGAAGCTCTGTTTCGACGGCCTGGAAGAGCGGTATCCGGGAAGCCCGAAGGAGCTTGTGGAGCGCCTGAATTACGAGCTGAATACGATCCGCACAATGGGATATGTGGATTATTTCCTGATTGTGTGGGATTTTATCAAGTACGCAAGAGACCATGAGATTATGGTAGGACCGGGGCGTGGCTCTGCAGCGGGAAGCATTGTCGCTTACTGCCTGGGCATTACCAACATTGATCCGATCCGGTATAACCTGCTCTTTGAGCGGTTCCTGAATCCGGAACGTGTCACCATGCCGGATATTGACGTGGACTTCTGCTTCGAGAGACGGCAGGAGGTCATTGATTATGTGACGAGAAAGTACGGCACAGACCGGGTGGTGCAGATCGTTACCTTCGGTACCCTGGCGGCAAGAGGTGTCATCCGGGACGTAGGCCGGGTCATGGATCTGCCCTACGCCTTTGTGGACAGCATTGCCAAGATGATTCCGACGGAACTGAATATGACTTTGGACCGGGCGCTTACGATGAATCCGGAGCTGAAGAAGCTGTATGATACAGACGAGCAGGTCCGGGAGCTGATCGATATGAGCAAACGTCTGGAGGGACTTCCAAGGCATACTTCCATGCATGCGGCGGGAGTGGTCATCAGTCAGAAGGCCATCGATGAATATGTGCCGCTTTCCCTTGGAGCGGACAACTCTCCGGTCACCCAGTTTACGATGACAACGCTGGAAGAGCTTGGACTTTTGAAGATGGACTTCCTGGGGCTTCGGACACTGACTGTGATCCAGAACGCGGCAAAGCTGGCCGAGCGAAGCACCGGGAAAAAGATCGACATGTCGAAAATCGACTATGATGACGAGGCGGTCTTTGACTCTCTTTGCAGTGGAAAGACGGATGGCGTGTTCCAGTTGGAAAGCGCCGGGATGAAGAGCTTCATGAAGGAGCTGAAGCCGCGGAACCTGGAGGACGTCATTGCGGGAATCTCTTTGTACCGTCCGGGACCGATGGATTTCATTCCTCAGTATATCAAGGGGAAAAACCATCCGGAACAGATCACCTATGACTGCCCGCAGTTAAAGCCGATTCTGGAGCCGACCTACGGATGTATCGTCTACCAGGAGCAGGTCATGCAGATCGTGCGGGATCTGGCAGGATATACTCTTGGACGAAGCGATATTCTCCGGCGTGCCATGTCCAAGAAGAAAGGCGATGTCATGGAGCGGGAGCGCCAGAATTTCGTCTACGGCAATCCGGAGGAAAACGTGCCGGGATGCCTTGCCAACGGTATTGACGAGCAGACGGCCAACAAGATTTACGATGAAATGATTGATTTTGCAAAGTATGCGTTTAATAAATCCCATGCGGCGGCCTATGCGGTCGTATCTTACCAGACTGCCTGGCTGAAGTACTATTATCCGGTGGAATTTATGGCAGCGCTCATGACTTCGGTCATCGACAACCCTGGAAAAGTGGCGGAGTATATTTATTCCTGCAAGGAAATGGGCATAAAACTGCTGCCTCCGGACATAAATAAAGGATACGGGAACTTTTCCGTGGACGGGGGCGACATCCGTTACGGACTTGCGGCCATCAAAAGTATCGGAAGGTCTGTGATCGACGATATTATCCGGGAGCGGGAGGCCGGCGGACCGTTTCAGAATCTCCGGGATTTTGCGGAGCGGATGTCCGGAAAGGATATCAACAAGCGGACCATTGAAAACTTTATCAAGTCCGGCGCATTTGACTGTTTCAGCGGTACGAGAAAACAGCATATGATGGTCTATCTTCAGATCCTGGATCAGATCAACCAGGAGAAGAAGTATTCCATGGCGGGCCAGATGAGCCTGTTTGATATCGTGGATGAGGATCAGAAAAAGGAGTTTGATATCCAGTTCCCGAATGTGGGTGAATACGAAAAGGAAACGATGCTGGCCTTTGAAAAGGAAGTGCTTGGCGTCTATGTCAGCGGCCATCCGCTGGAAGAGTATGAGGAGCGGTGGAAGAAGGCGATTACAGCCACGACCCATGACTTCCAGTACGATGATGAGACCGGACATACAAAGGTCCGGGACGGGGCGAAAGAAACCATCGGGGGCATGATTACCTCCCGTACCATCAAATATACGAAGACAAACAAGGTGATGGCATTTATTACCATCGAAGATCTTCTGGGTACGGTCGAAGTCGTGATTTTCCCGCGGGACTACGAGAAAAACCAGCAGTATCTGGAAGTGGACAGGAAGGTATTCGTCCGAGGACGGGTGTCCGAGGAGGATGAAAGCAACAGCAAGCTGATCTGCGAGACGATTATTCCGTTCGAACAGACGGAGCAGCAGCTCTGGATTCAGTACCCGGATAAGGCATCTTTTCTCCAGGAAGAGCAGCTCCTTTACTCCATGCTCCATATGAGCGAGGGGGATCAGAAGGTCTTCATCTACTGCCAGGCAGAGCGCGCCGTCAAGCAGCTTCCGGCCGGGCGCAACGTGGAAATTTCGGAGGAGCTCCTTGGCAGATTGACGAATTATTTTGGCAAAGAGCGGGTAAAAGTAGTCGAAAAGTCAAAGATCTAGGAAAGATATTGAAAAACGAAAATAAATAGTTTAGTATATTATATGGTTAAAAACATTCACAAAGAAAACACATACAGGAATCAGGGAACGACCTAATGGAGGAAAAAATCATGGCAAAAGAAATCAGGACGATAGGTGTTTTAACAAGTGGCGGAGATGCGCCAGGAATGAATGCGGCGATCCGTGCAGTTGTCAGAACGGCACTGGGAAATGGACTTAAAGTCAGAGGAATCAGAAGAGGTTATTCAGGACTTTTAAATGAAGATATTATTGATATGTCCGCACGGGATGTTTCCGATACGATTCAGCGCGGAGGTACGATTCTTCAGACAGCAAGATGTCAGGAGATGTGTACAGAAGAAGGACAGCAGAGAGCGGCAGCGATCTGTAAGAAATATGAGATTGACGGACTGATTGTCATCGGAGGAGACGGTTCTTTTAAAGGAGCAAGAGCTCTGTCTAATCTGGGAGTCAATACGATCGGTCTTCCGGGAACCATCGATCTGGATATCGCATGTACAGAGTACACGATCGGATTCGACACTGCAGTCAATACGGCAATGGAAGCAATCGATAAGGTGCGTGATACATCCACATCCCATGAAAGATGCAGTATCGTAGAGGTTATGGGACGTGACGCAGGATACCTTGCACTGTGGTGCGGTATTGCCAACGGAGCGGAGAGAATCCTGCTTCCGGAGGAGCACGACTACGATGTAGATAAGATTATTGAAGATATCAAGCAGAACAGAAAGCGCGGAAAGAAGCATTACATTATCATCAATGCGGAAGGTGTCGGCAACTCTGTCGGTCTTGCAAAGGAGATCGAAGAGGCAACAGGCATGGAGACAAGAGCAACGATTCTTGGACACATGCAGCGTGGCGGAAGCCCGACAGCAAAAGACCGTGTCTATGCATCCATCATGGGAGCAAAGGCAGTGGAGCTTCTTCTGGAAGGAAAGACAAACCGTGTTGTAGGATACAAACATGGTGAATATGTAGACTTTGATATTGATGAAGCGCTGGAAATGGAAAAAGGAATTCCGCAGTATCAGTATGATATCGCGAAACAACTCTCCATCTAAGTCAAATGGAAAGGTCAAAAGCAGGGGGCACGATGTGCTCCCTGTTTTTTTACTTGAAAAGCAAAAAGAGAAATTGTACAATAGTAGGACAGAAGGTAAAAAGGAGATATGGACTGTGAACAGCAATAAAAAGACGGCGCCGGTCGGCGTGTTTGACTCCGGAGTCGGAGGACTGACAGTGACAAGAGAGATCATGCGGCAGCTTCCGAATGAAAATATGGTGTATTTTGGGGACACTGCACGGGTGCCGTACGGAAGCAAGTCGAAAGATAATATCATACGCTACAGCCGGCAGATCATCCGGTTTCTGAGGACAAAGGACGTAAAGGCGATCGTGATCGCCTGTAATACGGCCAGCGCCCTGGCACTGGATGTGGTGAAAGAGGAGACGGATATTCCGATTATGGGAGTGATAGTTCCGGGAGCAGCGGCGGCGGTCCGCGTTACAAAAAACAAAAAGATTGGTGTCATTGGGACTGAGGCGACGATCCGCAGCCACATGTATTCGAAAGTGATGAAGGAGATGCTTCCGGGAGTGGAAGTGATCGGCAAGCCGTGCCCGCTTTTTGTTCCTATTGTGGAGGAAGGATTTGCGAAACATAAGATTGCGGAAGAGGTGATCGACTATTATCTGGCCTCCATGAAAGAGTCGGATATTGACACGATGATTCTGGGATGTACCCATTATCCGCTTCTTCGGTCCAGGATCATGAAATATCTGGGGGACGGCATTCAGCTTGTGAATCCGGCCTATGAGACAGCGATGGAGCTCAAAAAACTTTTACAGGAGAAAGATCTGCTCAATGAAGGGGGCGGACAGGAGGGAGAGGACGGCCAGGCCTGCGCCAACGGGTCCTACGAGTTTTACGTCAGCGATACGGCGGACAAATTTAAGCAGTTTGCCAATTCGATCCTCCCTTACGATATCCGTACGACCCAGCGGATCAATATTGAAGAGTATTAAAAGAACGGGGAGTCAATATGGACAGAGAAATACTGCTTGGAATTACAGGAATGCAGTGGGAGATGATGGAAGATGGAGAGCAGAAGGCCGAAGATGCCGAGGCAGTGGAAATGCTTACTTCTGCTGATTATTTCTTTAAAAATGGAAAACATTATTTCGTGTATGACGAGACGGCTGGAAGCGGTGGAAAAGCTGGAAAAAGCAAGATCAAGATTACGGGAGACAGGACCGTCGAAATCATGAAAGCAGGAGAGATGCGTGGGAGTCTGTTCTTTGAGAAGGACAAGCGTACCCTCACCTGTTACGAGACGCCGTACGGACAGCTCCATTTCGGTGTCTGGACAACCGGCATTGACGTGGATGTCCAGGAAGATGAAATCACGGCGGAGATCCGTTACCGGATGGAGATGGAGGAACATCCTATGGCGGACTGCTGTGTGAAGATTCATGCGTGCAGCAAGGGAGAGAAATCGGCTCAGATGGTAAGAGAGCTGATGGAGCACCAGAAGCAGGATCTGATCAAAACAGAATAAAGACAGAGAAGAGTACGTTTCATAGTGGGTGAAGAGTACTCTTTTTTCGATTACAGGACCATGAAAAAGGAAAAGGAGAGCAGGATGAGGAAGTATGTACTGACAATTTCGGAGCTTGCAAAGCTGCGGAATACAACAAGTGAGACACTGCGGCATTATGACCGGATCGGGCTTCTCAAGCCGGTCTATGTATCGGATGGTGGACACCGGTATTATTCGATCCGGCAGTACGAAAAGCTGGGAACGATTCTGGAACTCAAGGAAATAGGAATGACCCTTGGTGAGATCAAGGAGTATTTTGACAACAGGAATCTTCGGAAATCCTATGAGATGCTGAAGTCCTACCAGGAACGGTTTGAGAAGCATCTGGAAGAGCAGATCCGCATCAATGAGATTATGCTGAAGAAGTTGGAGTTTGTTCGAGGATTGTTTTCCCTTCCGGAGATGGAGAGGATTTTCGAAAAGGAATTTCCAGTCCGCCATATGATCACACTTGGCCGGGAGTCCGGAGACCGGGAGGAGCACGCCATGGCCTTTACGAAGCTGGAGGGAAGCCTTGAGGAAAAGATCCCGATTCTTGCGACCGACCGGATGGGCGTGTTTGCGGATCAGAGGATATTGATTCCAAGCGATGAGATGATTCCGGCCGTCCCGATGGTGCTGGTGGATCCGGAAAAAGAAGGAAGCAAGTATGTCCGGGAAATCCAGGCGGGAAAGTATGTCTGTATGATGTACAAAAACGGTCTTCTGGAGAAATATCATCCGTCCTTTGAAAAGATCAAACAGTATCTGTATCAGAAGCATTACCGGATCTGCGGGCCGATTCTGCAGGTCTACATTGTGGATGCGACCTTGACCAATGAGGAAGAGGAAAAGGTGCTGGAGATCCAGGTTCCGGTAGAAGAATAGGGGAAAGCCCTCCCGATCATGCTGATTTCGACAAAATTTAACAGTACTTTACAGAAATGTGCATTGAACTTTGTGCTACACAAAGATTTAAATTGAAGTCGTAAAGGATAAACAGTTTGATTTGAGGAGGAAGAAAATGAAAGTGAGATTGGCAAAAACGGCTGCTGCAGTACTTGTGGCAGCGATGTTACTGACAGGATGCGGCTCTTCAGGGAGCAAAAACAATGAAAATCTGGATTTAAACAGTATGTCACTGGAAGAGATTGAGGAGAAAGCAAAAGAAGAGGGAGAGGTCAACTCGGTAGGAATGCCGGACGACTGGGCAAACTGGGACGACACATGGGCAGGACTCAAGGATAAATACGGATTGGAGCATACGGACGTGGATCTTTCCTCCGCAGAGGAGCTTTCCATGTTTGAGGCCGAGAAAAACAATGCGACAAAGGATATCGGAGATGTGGGAGAGACCTACGGTGCGGTTGCAGAGGAACAGGGCCTGACACTGAAATACAAGACAAGCTACTGGGATGAGATTCCGGACTGGGCAAAGGACGATGACGGCGACTGGGTTGTTGCATATTACGGAACTATGGGAATTATCACAAACAAGAAACTCGTATCCGATGCGCCGACTTCCTTTGCGGATCTTCTGGAAGGGGACTACATGGTTTCCGTCGGAGACGTTGCAAGATCCACAAGAGCACAGTATGCAGTCCTTGCGGCGGCTTATGCAATGGGCGGAGATGAGAACAATATTCAGCCTGGACTTGACTTTTTCAAGCAGATCGCAGAGCAGGGCAGACTGGACAAAGGGGAATTTACGCTGAGCAGAATGGAAAAAGGCGAGATCGAAGTTGCGATTGTATGGGATTTCGTAGGAATCGGATATCGCGAACAGATCAAGGAGAACAACCCGGACGCGGACTTTGAGATCTGCATTCCGGAAGAAGGAACCGTACAGAGCGGATATGCAACCATCATCAATGCCTATACACAGCGCCCGTATGCAGCGGCTCTGACAAGAGAGTATATTTTAAGTGATGAAGGACAGCTCAACCTGGCAAAAGGCTATGCAAGAACTGTCAGAGATGTAGAGCTTCCGGCTGAACTGGAAGAAAAGATGATTCCGGACGAGCAGTACCAGAACGTACATATGGTAGAAGATGCAGAAGGATGGCAGAAGACAACGGAAGAACTTCCGACACTTTGGAATGAACAGGTACTTGCTTACGCAGAGTAGGAGATGGGATCATGAAAAAAACAAGGAAGAAAACGTATTTGCTGGCACTGCTTCCGTTCCTTGTGCTGGTCGGGATGTTTGAGATCGTACCGGTCATCTCGATTATCATCAAGAGTTTCATGCCGTCCGGTTCGGAAGCGGGCGTCACACTGGATAACTATATCCGGGTTTTTCGTGAAAAGCTGTACCAGACAGCAATTATCAACAGCGTGGTGATCGCAGTCTTTTCCTCGCTGATTGGTCTTGTGATTGCATTTTTTGGCGCGAAAGCGGCCAATGAAAAAGGCGGGAGAATCGGAGGGCTCTTCATGAGCCTTCTGAACATGGTCTCCAACTTCTCCGGAGTACCCCTTGCCTTTGCCTACATCATCATGCTTGGAAACACAGGAATTCTGACCCTGATCGGGCAGAAATACGGGATCGGATTCCTGGCGGAATTCCCGCTTTATTCTACGGTGGGATTGATGATCACCTACATTTATTTTCAGGTTCCCCTTGCGACACTGCTTCTGAATCCGGTATTTGATTCCGTGAAAAAGGAGTGGAAAGAAGCAGTCGGAATTCTGGGAGGTACACAGCGAACATTTTGGTTCAAAGTCGGAATACCGGTCATGATGCCGGGAATACTCGGAACCTTTTCGACACTGTTTGCCAATGCCATTGCTGCTTATGCAACGGCTTATGCGCTGGTTATGAATAACGTTTCCATCCTGCCGATCCGGATTTCGGAGCAGTTTGTGGGCGACGTGGTCCAGAATCCGCAGCTTGGAGGAGCCCTTGCGGTTGTCCTGATGGCGCTGATGGTACTTTCGATTCTTTTAAATGACAGGATTCTGAAGAAGAACAGGAGGAGAGGCAATGGTAGGTAAAAAGAAAAAGAAGGGAAGCATGGTAGTGCTCATCATTGTTTCACTGTACCTTCTGATCCCGCTTGTTTTGACATTTTTGTATTCCCTGTTTACGGAATGGATCACGATCCTGCCAAAGGGCTTCACTCTGAACGCCTATGTGGAATTATTCCAGGACAGCTATTTCTGGCAGAGTATTTTGCGGACGCTTCTGATTTCGATTCTTCCGATTGCGATCTGTACGCTGGTGGTGCTGCTGGCCATGTATGTGGTGGTTGTGTATCTGCCTGGACTTGACAAGGTGATGAAGATGATCTGTACCATCCCGTACGCGATCCAGGGAGTCATCCTCCCGATCAGTGTGCTGGGACTGTACGCCGGAGCCCCGGAACCATTTTCCAACCGTGTATTTATGCTGGTATGCACCTATTGTATCGTTGTGCTTCCGTATGTTTACCAGGGAGTGCGAAACAATCTGGACGCGGTGTCTGCTCCAAGACTTCTGGAAGCAGCGCAGATGCTGGGAGCAGGAAAGTTCTATGCATTCTGGAGAATCATTCTTCCGAATATCACAAACGGAATCCTGGTATCCGTCATGCTGGCCATGTCCATCGTGTTTGGAGATTTCGTCATTATCAATACACTGGCAGGAAACTATTTCCCGACCGGACAGATGTATCTGTATTCGGCAATGCGGCAGTCCGGACAGAAGGCAAGTGCCGTGATCGTGATTTTGTTTCTTATCACGCTGGCAATTTCACTGATCGGATTTGGTCTGCAGAAAAGCAAGAAAAGGAGATAAGAGAAGATGTCTTACATAGAGTTTCAGAATATCAACAAGTTTTATGGAAAAAACCAGGTATTGAAGGATATCAGCCTGAATATTGAAAAAGGACAGTTTGTGACATTGCTCGGACCTTCCGGATGCGGAAAAAGCACCCTCCTTCGGTGTCTGTCCGGCCTTGAAGAGATCAGCTCCGGCCGGATCATCATGGATGG
>CAJFMZ010000077.1 GCA_904393575.1 uncultured Sellimonas sp.
ATACACCGATCACATCGGTCGTGTAAAAATCTTTTTCCATAAGGAAGTCAAGTGCTCCGGAGGTAAATACCCCTCTGGTGGCACCGCCTTCCAGAACAAGAACCGCAGGAATCAGTTTATTCTTCTCTCTTCCATCCATTTCTTCTCCTCCTGCTTCTAAAATAATATATTGGTCTTCGTCTTTTATAGTATCAGCTTCTTTTTCCGAAGTAAACAAAGATTTGATCTTTTTTTTGGTTCCTGTGCTATACTGATCTCAACAGATTGATAATAAAGGAGGAGATTGCTATGATCAGCAAAGACTTTCATGCTTCCAGAAGAAATCTTTATGCTTCTGTATTAAAAGACAATTCTGTCGGTTTTATCTTTTCCGGCAGCGAAAAGGAATGGAAGGGAGATGAGATGTATCCCTTCACTCCTTACGCCAACTTCTACTATCTCACCGGGTTTTCTTATCCGGACGCCGTCCTTATGGTTGTCAAACGAAATGGAGCCGTCCGTGAAACGTTGTTTATTGACCACCCGGACGAGAAAGCTGCCCGATGGACCGGCGTCTCCTATACAAAAGAGAGTGTACAGGAAGAAACCGGCATCCAGCAGGTCGAGTATCTGGAACGTTTTGAGAAGTCCATTCCGCTGTTTGGCGAACCAGGACTGATTCATCAGGTTTACATTGATATTCCAGGATGGGAACGGCCCTTTGTGAAAAATGAAGCCCGCCGATTCGCCTGCCGTATTCACGATTTCGATCCGACTCTTCCGATTTTGAATACCTTCCAGGAACTTGCCCGATTCCGGCAGGTCAAGACGAAGGAAGAAATCGCACTTCACAGGACCGCCTGTGAGATCACCTCGGAAGGAGTCAAAAATATGCTGCGCCATCTGAAACCTGGCATGCATGAATATGAAATTGAGGCCTATTTCGACTTTTCATTAAAAAGCCGCCATGCCGGATTTGCCTTCCCTACCATTGCTGCCTCCGGTCCAAATGCCTGCTGCATGCATTACATGGATAATGACCGTCTGATGGAGGATGGAGACATGATCCTCTATGATCTGGGCGCAAAATGGGGCGGATATGATGCGGATGTCAGCCGGACTTATCCGGTAAACGGCCATTTCACAGAAAAACAGAAGCAGCTTTACAATGTCGTCTTAAAAGGACTGGATGCCGCCATTGCCGCCACAAAGCCCGGACAGCCGAAGAACGAGCTCCAGGAACTCAGCAAACAGGTCATGGCAGACGAGCTGATCCGTCTGGGAATGATAGAAAAGCCGGAGGAAATCATGCGTTACTACTTCCATGGATCCGGACATTATATCGGACTTTATACCCATGATGTCGGGGATGACAATGCTCTTCTGGAAGAAGATATGGTCTTTACACTGGAACCAGGACTGTATTTTGATGAGCTTGGACTTGGCATCCGTATTGAAGACACTTTGCTGGTGACCAGGGACGGCTGTGAAGTGTTAAGCGGCGATATTCCGAAAACGGTCGAAGAGATTGAAGCTTTTATGAACACAGAAAAAAGAGAATGATCGTCCGGAATTCAGCGCATTCTTCCAGGGAAAGACCTTGCAAAGCAGATGCGGAGTATGATAAGATAGGCGATGGTTATAAGAACGCAGAAAATCTGAATTCAAGTAAAGGAGATTGAAACGCTATGATCAGTACGAATAATGTCACACTTCGCGTTGGAAAGAAAGCGCTGTTTGAAGACGTAACGATCAAATTCACCGAAGGAAACTGTTATGGACTGATCGGCGCCAACGGAGCCGGAAAATCTACGTTTCTGAAGATTCTTTCCGGACAGCTGGAGCCGACAAACGGGGAAGTGATCATTACACCGGGCGAACGGCTTTCCTTCCTTCAGCAGGATCATTTTAAATATGATGAATATATGGTTTTGGATACCGTGATTATGGGAAATGCACGGCTCTATGAAATCATGAAAGAAAAAGAAGCTCTCTATGCCAAAGAGGATTTTACCGAAGAGGACGGTATGAAAGCCAGCGAGCTGGAGGGTGAGTTTGCCACTATGAACGGATGGGAGGCAGAGGCCGATGCCGCAAACCTTCTGAACGGACTGGGTATTGAGACAGACCTGCACTACCAGTATATGAAAAATCTCAATGGTGCACAGAAAGTCAAAGTTCTGCTTGCCCAGGCATTGTTTGGAAACCCGGACATCCTTCTTCTGGACGAGCCGACCAACCATCTGGATCTGGATGCCATTGCCTGGCTGGAAGAATTTCTCATTAATTTTGAGAATACGGTCATCGTGGTCTCCCACGACCGTTATTTCCTCAACAAAGTCTGTACACAGATTGCCGACATTGACTATGGTAAAATCCAGCTCTACGCAGGAAACTATGATTTCTGGTATGAATCCAGTCAGCTTCTGATCCGTCAGATGAAAGAGGCGAATAAAAAGAAGGAAGAAAAGATCAAAGAACTCAAAGAATTTATCTCCCGGTTCAGCGCCAACGCTTCCAAATCCAAGCAGGCAACCTCCCGGAAGAAAGCACTGGAAAAAATCCAGTTAGATGAGATCCGTCCTTCCAGCCGGAAATATCCGTACATCGACTTCCGACCAAACCGCGAGATTGGAAATGAAGTGCTTACAGTAGAAAATCTTACCAAAACCATCGATGGGGTCAAAGTGCTGGATCATTTGAGCTTTACCATCAATCATGATGATAAAGTAGCTTTTGTTGGAAGTAATGAGCTTGCAAAGACCACCCTGTTCCGGATCCTTGTCGGAGAGATCGAGCCGGATGAGGGAACCTACAAATGGGGAATCACTACGTCCCAGGCGTACTTCCCGAAGGACAGCGGAAAAGAGTTTGACAGCAACTACACGATCACAGAATGGCTGACACAATATTCCGAAGAGAAAGATGTCACCTATGTCCGCGGTTTCCTTGGACGGATGCTCTTTGGTGGAGATGACGGTATGAAACGTGTCAATGTACTCTCCGGAGGCGAGAAGGTGCGCTGTCTTCTGTCCAAGATGATGATCTCCGGCGCCAACGTCCTGATTTTTGACGAGCCGACCAACCATCTGGACATGGAATCCATTACAGCATTGAACAATGGTATGATCAAATTTCCTGGGGTCATTCTCTTCTCCTCCCGCGACCATCAGATCGTACAGACAACCGCAAACAGAATTATGGAAATCATGCCAAACGGCCAGATGATCGACAAGATCACAACCTATGATGAATATCTGGAAAGCGATGAAATGGCAAGAAAACGCCAGACTTATATTACAACTGAAGAGGAGGAGGAAGACGACTAGGCTTTCTCCGTTCCAGAAAAATATAAAAATCCCGCCGGCAGTTCAATCCAGTACTGCCAGGCGGGATTTTTACCACGGTTTTACTTCTTCCTTATAATAGGTCTTTCCTTCTTCTAAAATCCGGTATGCTTCCGGAGTCACATCCACAATCGTCACTGCACAGTTTTTGTGAACTCCTGTCCCCCAGAAATCTTTGACTGTTTTGCCTTTGATATTGCACAACAGCGCGCAAAGTGCCGCTCCATGCGTGGATATGAGAATCGTCTGTTCTGCATGTGCCGGATCATTTCGAATTTCCTCCAGAAAATCGTTTGTTCTGGCGAGGACTTCTTCAAAAGACTCTCCGCCCTTTGGCGGATGATACTTCTCCGGTGCATGGAAAAAGTGAAAGAATTCCGGATCCTGGATTTCAGAAGCTCCCTCTTTACAGATCAACCCTTCATAAATGCCAAATCCCATCTCTTCAATTCTTGGCTCATCCAAAATCGGGATGTCCCTCTCTCCTGCCACCAGTTCTGCTGTTTTTCTGGCCCGCTTCAAGGGACTGGTATACACCAGATCAAACCGGACATCTTTTAAGGCCTCTCCTGTTTCTATGGCAAGGTGTTCTCCAAACTCATTCAACGGAATATCCGATTTCCCCTGGAGACGCTTAACCTGATTCCAGTCTGTTTCGCCATGACGAATAAAATACAAACGCATCGGTATGCCCCCTTTTCTAAAAAGCTGCGTAGATCCTATTACTCCCTGTCTATTTTATCACAATCATCCTTTCGTTTCAGTATTTCCTTGCTCTTTTTTCAAAATCGGTCTATACTTACTAGAAGAAAGGAGAACAGCATATGGAAAAAATCACTAGTTTTACGATAAACCATCTGGCGTTGCTTCCAGGTGTCTATGTATCAAGAAAGGACTATGCAGGAGATACTGTCATCACGACTTTTGATATCAGGATGACCCGTCCCAACTATGAACCAGTAATGAATACAGCGGAGGTGCACACCATCGAACATCTTGGGGCAACTTTCCTGCGAAATCATAAAGAATTTGGCTCCAAAACCATCTATTTTGGTCCGATGGGATGCCGTACCGGATTTTACCTGCTTCTCGCAGGAGATTACAGTTCCAGAGAGATTCTTCCTCTTTTAAATGAAATGTTTGCATTTATCGCAGAATACGAAGGGGATGTACCTGGTGCTTCTGCAAAAGACTGTGGGAACTATCTGGATATGAATCTCCCAATGGCACGGTATCTTGCCAGAAAATATAAAAACGAAGTGCTGGATCAAATTACAGAGGAACGTCTTGTCTATCCGGACTAAAGAGCGTTCGGTCCAAAATTTCATTACAAACAGAAAGAAAGAGCACAGACCGGCCGTCTTTCGGCTAGAGTCTGTGCTCTTTCTTTCTTTTTTTTACAATCCGCTTGACATACTGTAATGTAGATTCCTCCCCTTCTTCTGCCAGCATATGCAGAAGTTTCTCCAGCACCTTACGGGTGTGAGGATGAAGAAACTGTGCTGAGTTTCCTTTCTCGTAATACTCCAGCGGCGATCTGTCCGTATAGGATTCTTTCTTGTAAGTTCTGGATGCGGCAATCCGGTCCAGAAACATCTCAAAAATATACCGGTCCGGCATTTTCATCCCGCAGATGCCGTCTTCGGGATTCACGCCGTAATCCATCCAATACTCGTAATGATGTTTGTTCCGTCCCTTGTGATGAAGCCACGCTGTGGAGCAGCCCGTTGCTTCCCGTTCCGCGTTGTTGGGACTCCGATTCCCCTGAAAATACCGGCATCCCACCAGAAATTCGCAAGGCGAATATTTGGAAAGATCATGAAGGAGTCCCTGCTTATAGAGTCCGACCCGGAAGCAGTACTTCATGACCAGAAATTTATGACGATTGATTGTACAAAAATGTCCCCAGATATTCATTCTGTTCCCTTTCTTTCCGTTTTACTGTCCGATCCACCACCGAATTCCAGCCAGTACAGCCAGATGCAGCGGATAAAACAGGTAAAATACTGCTTTCCCCGTTTTTCCCTTTTCGCCATTATAAAAATGAAGCGGAATCAGGGAGAAAACTGCAAAGATCTGCCGTCCTCCCATCAGCAATACATTGACTGCCCCAATGACAAGATCCCGTTTCAGATTCTCATTATAAAAGCAGTAGAATAACAAAATCATGAGGAGTCCCATGGAACTGTAGTCCACAGCGAAAAACTCCGAAGCGAGAAGTACCATAAGTACAGCAAAACACCGGAAAACCATATTTTCAAAGCTCAGCCACAGGTAAAGCATCAATACACCAAGCGCAAATGTAAACAGGACATTCTGACGCCCGATATAAACCGGTGTGCCAAAAAAGGCGAGGTCATAAAATGGCTCAGACAGAACCCCAAAGGCGAAAAGACGCAGTCCGTATCGGAAAATGCTTTTCGTATACATAAACCCCACAGCTGTCGTAAATGCAAAGACAGGAAAAGAAATTCTCCCGATCACATCCAGAATCCAGAGCTGAGGGAAAAAAATCAGTCCGATATGATCGATCAGCATGGTCAGCATCCCGATCCATTTCAGTTGAGCTGAAGTCAGTCCAAATCTATTTTGTTTTTGTAAGTTCTGAATCATCGTTATCCCCTGTAAACACCGCGATCGACCTGGCTTCTATCACTGCTTTCCGTTCCATGCATTTCTCTTCACGTTCTCCAAGAAATCCCTCCGGAACAGCAGTCGTAAAGATCATCTTCCACTGTTTTCCTTTTGGAAGAGACGGCAGGGCAAAGGTATGATCTTCCCAGTGCATATTATAGGCAATATAGAGATCCTGCTCTCCTTTTGCCGCTCCGCTGTAAAATACTCCGAGCTGTCTGCTTGCGATCTCATTTGGAACCTGCCAGGCATTTTCTCCATGATAGGACACATCCGGAATCCCGCAGTGTGTCAGATCGATTCCCTGACATTCCTCAGCCGGATGAAGAATTCGGTGATCCTTTCTGAAGCGGATCAGCTTCTTTACATATTCAATCAGCCATTTTTCCTTCTCGGCTTTTTTCCAGTTCACCCATGCAGTATCATTATCCTGACAGTATACATTGTTATTACCGTTCTGAGAATTGGCAAACTCATCACCCGCCAGAATACACGGTGTTCCCTGTGCCATCAACAGCAAAAAGAACGCGTTTCTCATCTGCTGTTCCCGGAGCTTCACAACAGCCTTCCTCCGTGTTGGTCCCTCCACACCGCAGTTCCAGCTGTAATTGTAATCCGGTCCGTCATGATTGTTTTCTCCATTTTGCTCATTATGTTTTCCATCGTAGGATACAAGGTCACAGAGCGTAAACCCGGTCTGATCTGTAATATAATGGTATTGATGTTCTTTCTGAGAGAGATGCTTCAAATGCCAGATCACGCTTTCAATCATACCTTCGTCCCCCTTCAGGAACCGGCGCATGACAGTCTGAAACTCTTCGTTTTTAACGAGCAGTTTCATGTTTTTCAGGTAATCATCGCTCTCAATGACATCAAGAGGAACTGTATACGGATTGACAATGAAGCCGTCTACATGAAACTCCTGCCTGTAAAACCGGAGGCACTCGGTCATTTTCTGCTTTGGCATGCCCTCATAAAAAGGCAGGTGCAGAACGACTTCGATTCCGGCAAGATGGCACGCCTTTACCATCTCCTTCAGCTCTCTTACCGGGTTGGATTTGGCATAACGGCTCTTCGGCGCAAAGCAGTATGCTTCTCCATACCCCCAGTAATTGGACACCAGACGGATCTGATCTTCGAATTCATAGACCGGCATACACTGAATCTGATTGATACCAAGTTCCTGCAGATATGGAATCTTTTCGATAATTCCGCCAAATGTCCCCTTTGCCTTGACTTTGGAAGCTGAATTTTTCGTGTAACCGCGTACATGGAGACTGTAGGCTATAATCTCTTCATCCGGAAGATCAAGGGGTCTGTCCCCTTCCCAGTTAAAATCCGGTGCACACAGAAGCGCTCGCGTATCAACCGTCTCCTGTTCTCCCTGAACGGCTTGTGTATGTCTGCTGATTCCGTGGGCATATGGGTCTACATATGGCTCGCCATCAATAAAATACAAATATTCATCACCATTTCGAATACCGGTCTGAACACCTGAATAACGGATATCTCCGTACAGAATATCCTCCTCCATCTCAATTTCCCGGTATGGCTCTGCCTTCTTTCCCCGATACAGACAAAGTCTGCATTTCTTTCCCTTTGGTACTGCCACAGAAAAAGATACACCCTCTTCTGTCCATAATACGCCTGCTGGTACAGGTTTCTTTTCTCCATGTGTCATAACTTCTGGTCCTTTCTGTTGGCTTCTTACTGCCAGCCATCTACTCCATACATTTCGACATTCCCTCTGTCAATATAGAGTATTTCTTCTAATGTCTCTTCTTCATAGCGTTCCCCGTTCATGATCTGCAATGCAACTGTCACCGCAGCTTTCCCGATATTAATCGGGGACTGAGCCGCAATGCCTACTACAGGACTATCGTCTTTCGCAAGTTCCCGTTTCAGTTCCGGGGATCCATCTACACTGTAAATCATGATTTCGTCTCTTCCGGCCTCTTCCACTGCATCCAGTGCCCCAAGAGCGATCTGATCATTTCCGCACATTACTGCTGTGATTGTATCCTGTTCCTTGAGAATTTCAGCCATGCGGGCTTTGGCGGTCTTGCGTTCTCCACCGGTTTCGGCCCTTGCTACCACTTCAAATCCTTTTCCCGCAATAGTCTCCTCAAATCCATTGATTCGGTCAATAATCGAATTCTGTGTCGTACATTCCAAAATGACGACCTGTCCCCCTTCCGGTGCGGCTTCAATCAGCTTTTCTCCACAGATAGTCCCTGCACTGATATTATCCGATCCGACATAGGCATCTACTTCATCCTGATTTTGTACCTGGGTATCCAGATTGATAATCTTTATATCCGCTTCTTTCAGCTCCGTCAAAGCAGGCTCAATCTTCTCCCAGTCTACCGGACACAGAAAAATGGCATCGATTCCTTCGGAAATCATATCCCGGATCTGCTGAATCTGGGTATTGGAATCACCCTTCGGATCTTTGGTAATCAACGTGCTTCCGGCCTCCTGAACTGCCTCACGAACGGAAGTCTCCAGAGTTTCGTAGTACGGATTATCCATTGTGATACAGGAGAAACCGAATTTATAAGACTCTATTTCAACTTCCTCATCTTCCTCATCCGGGATCGGGTTATCCTCCGGAGTCCCTCCCGCCGGCTTTGCACAGGCCAAAAGTCCCAGGCTGAAAACAAGCAAAAGCGCCGCCATAAGCACTCCCCATCTTTTGAATTTCATACTTCCTATTTCCTCCCGATGTTATACTAATCAGCTTTATTTTAACTTTTCCCTGTATGGAATGTCAATAGTTTAAAATCTCATTCATTTTTTGTTTTCCCTTGCTTTTTATGTCCGTGTCTGATACAGTAAATTTATCAATACAAAGGAGAGAACGAGTATGGATGATCAAAACTTAACTGTCACTCTTACACTCGATAACGATGAGGAGCTGGAATGCGATGTTCTGACGATCTTTTCCGCCGGAACACACGAATATATCGCTCTGCTTCCTCTGGATGAGAATGGGGACGCAAATGAAAACGGAGATGTGTTTCTTTACCGCTATGAGGAGATCGATGGCGAGCCGAATCTTGCCAACATCGAAGACGATGATGAGTACGACGCGGCTGCCGATGCCTTTGACGAGTGGCTGGACGAACAGGAGTTTAATGAGCTTCTGGACGAGGACGAGTAAAGAGTTCCTGGACAAAACGGGATGGATGAACTTCCTTCCCGTTTTTTTCTTTTACATAACAGATCGTCAGTTCTTCCTTCGCTCTAGTCATTGCCACGTAAAAGAGTCTTCGTTCTTCCTCAATTTCCGAATCCTGCAGAGCTTTTCTGTGGGGGATGGTTCCCTCCTGCGCTTCAATCATATATACGCAGCGGTACTCCAGCCCTTTTGCTCCATGCATGGTCAGAAAAGCAGTCTTCCCTTTTGTAAACTTCTCCTCTTTTTCCATCTGGCGGATTTTTTCCATATAAATCTCCGTGAAGTCAATCCATCCTTTCAGCGTATCTATTTTTTTCATACTCAGGGCAATCTCCTCCACGATCTCAGTAATCTCCGTCTCCTCCATCTGCATCTTCTGTGCGTATTCATGCAGGAAATCCTGATATCCTGTTTTTTTCAGCAGATACTGAAACCCGGCATAAGGGGCCATATGGGAAACCGATTCCATGTCTTCCTCAAACACGTCAATCCTGTCTAGCATCCATTCTTTATCGCAGTAATATAACTTCAGATCTTCAAACTCTGTCCGTTCTTTTTCCAGAGCGCTTCGGCTGAGATACCGGTTCGGCCGGTTCATCACTCTCAGGAAATCGCTCCGGCGTCTTTCTCCCATGGCAATCCGGAAATATGCTTTCATATCTTCTGCAATAAAATGTTCAAAAAGGTGGAACGCTTTTTCTTTCATAAAGAAAGGAATTCCACGGTTCATAAAAGCTGACATCACCATGGATGCATCCTGTGCAGTACGAAAAATCACGGCAATCTCTTCCGGACGGATTCCCTCATCCAT
>CAJFMZ010000078.1 GCA_904393575.1 uncultured Sellimonas sp.
GTTTCTTCAATTCTCCCAACCTTATCACTCCTTACATGAATTTATATATATTAACATCCTAGCATATTTTTGAGAGATTTCAAAGAAAATTTTTAGAAATAATGTAAAATTTTTGTGAGAATTTTGATTTATTCGCATAGTTTTGGCGTTCCGACACATTTTTCCTTCATTCTGTGACACATGACAAAAAACGGGATTGTCAATACAAACATAATCACAGAAAATACAGCGACATCCGGCCAGGAAATGATTCCCGAAGTTATGGACTGAGCAGCTTCCTTTGGACTTAAATACAATAAGATAAAGTTATTATATAAAAAATGCATTGCGGCAGGAAGCCAGACACTGTTCAGTTTCATATAAAAATATCCCATTACAAAACTGAGACAGATACCTGATACAATGCGGGCGGTCATTTCCTGCAGTGGGGATTCCGGTGCGTAATAATAAAGTGTGAGTGGCAGATGCCAGACAGACCAGATGATTCCGACAAGAATCAGTCCTCGGCAAATGCCGAATCTTTTTTGCAGAAGAGGTTGCAGAAAAGATCTCCAACCGTATTCTTCTCCAAAGAAGAATATAAAATTTTCAAAAAATCTTGGAATGAACAAGAGCAGTGTTTTAAGAACTACCACGGATGTAGACGGCAGTGTTTCTATCATCCGGGACAAATCGGAAATCGTACGCTCTCCAGCCAGAAACAGGTATCCATCACTGCACACCAACGAGAGGAGGCGGTAAGCAAAAAACAGAAAGACATATTTGATAAATCTGAAAAGGTTTTGGTTTCCAAGACTGAATCCACTCCGTTTCCTTGTCGGATTATCCATGAAAAAAATCCATAAATACATCAGTAAGGATCCGATAAGTCCGGTATAAAATCTCAATTCAGCAAACATTGAACTTCCGAAGATCGTATAAAAGATAAGCAACAGGATACAGACTGTTCCCGCAATCAGATAAGTCCAATAAAGATGTTTTGCTTTCTGAAAAAAGTCTTTGTTCGTAAAGAAGACGGCAATCATCACTCCCATTGCCGGATACAGCATCTGTACTATTGCATATTGGCTCACATCCAGGTTTTGCAAAAAAGCTTTTCTTACCAGAAATCCCATCAACAGAGTGATTCCAAATACAGTTCCTAAATAAATCTTCAATCCCTTTTTTTCATTCTTTTTTAACATAACGATCCCTCCAATCTATCTTGTATTATAAGGTTCTTATCTACATTATATTACAAGGTAGAAAGATGTCAAGACATTTTAGTAAGGAATGATTGATTTTTCTATGAGGTCGAACATATTTTCTAAACATCTGTTTGCCTTTTCAGCCCTGCTGTGATAAAATAAATAAAAAGTATGATGTTTGACAGAGATATCAGAAAACAGGAGGACATGAAATGGGTAACGGAAATATTACGGAAAAACAGTCCGAGATTCTTGAATATATAAAGTCGCAGATTTTGGAGAGAGGATTTCCTCCGGCAGTCCGGGAAATCTGTGAGGCGGTACACTTGAAGTCTACTTCTTCTGTACATTCGCATCTTGAGACGTTGGAAAAGAATGGATATATCCGGAGAGACCCGACGAAACCGCGTGCCATCGAGATTCTGGACGATTCGTTCAATCTGACGCGCCGTGAGATGGCACAGGTCCCGATTATCGGCCGTGTGGCTGCCGGGGAGCCTCTTCTTGCAGAGCAGAATATAGAGGATTACTTTCCGATTCCAGTGGAAAAGCTGCCGAATAATCAGACCTTTCTCCTTCGCGTACGCGGTGACAGTATGGTGAATGTCGGAATTCTTGACGGGGATTATATTTTGGTTGAGCAGAAACCGACTGCAGAAAATGGGGAGATTGTTGTTGCTCTTGTAGAGGATGGTGCGACAGTAAAGAGATTTTTCAAAGAGAACGGGCACTACCGTCTTCAGCCGGAAAATGATTCCATGGATCCGATTATTGTCGATGAAGTTACAGTTCTCGGAAAGATGATCGGTCTGCTTCGATTTATGAGATAAGAAATGAGTATACTAACAAGAAACGGCTGTGGCCTTTTGACCACAGCCGTTTCTTGGCTTTCCTCTGCGCTTCTATTTTTCCAGATCTTCCAAAGAAATAGTCTTTCCGTCTTTCCAGATCCGTTCCAGATCGTAGAACAGTCGATTTTCCTTGTCAAATACATGGATAATGATGTCTCCAAAATCAAGAAGCACCCAGTTTGCAAGCCCATATCCCTCGCGCTGTTTTACATGATAACCTGCTTTCGCAAGTTCCTCTTCTACATTGTCCACAAGAGCCTGTACCTGGCTGCTGCTGTTTCCGTTTGCAATAATAAAATAATCTGCAAGGACACTGATTTCCGAAATATCGATTACACGGATATCTTCTCCTTTTTTACTGTCCAGTGCACGGCAGGCGATTGCTGCCATTTTCTTTGATGTTTCCAGTGCGTTGCTCATCCACATTCCTCCTCTGGAATTATTTGCCTAAATAGTTTTTATAGTATAAATATGTCTTTTCCGTCATTGGATCAATGGCCAGATCCCGTGTATGGAGATAGGCCAGAGAATCTTTCAGTATTCTGTAAAGACATGCATCGATATCCTGAAAAGCAAGTTTCCTGACTTCCGGAAGATTCGGTGCTTCTTTTCTTCCTGGTTCAATATAATCTGCGATATACAATATCTTATCCAGCATCGTCATTTTAGGACGTCCTGTTGTATGACAGAGAATGGCATCCAGAATCCTCTGGTCACGGATATGATACTTTTTTGCCGCCAGATATGCACCCAGTTTTGCGTGCAGCAGGCTTGGATTTTGCCGTTCACTCTCGGAAATCGTTAAATGATACTTTTCACAGAGCCGGACCTTCTTTTTTGATGGAATACATTTGGCGCAGTCGTGAAGGAGACCGGCAATCATAGCATCATTCAGATCCTCATTGTAACGCATGGCCAGTGCCGCACTCAGATACATGACCCCCAGTGTATGTTCATACCGGTCCTGATCCAGATATTTTTTTACTTTTTTGCGCATCTTATGAATCGCATTGCTCATCTTCTATTCCTCCCTGTACAGATGATGATTGTAAATGTAGGAAGCTACTGCAGTCGGAACGAGATGACTGATATCTTTTCCGGCCTTTACCATTTCACGAATTTCACTGGATGATACTTCAAATACCGGCGAATGTGAAAACAGAATGGTAGTTCCGTATTTTTCTTCCAGGCGGCAGATCTGCTCTTCCATGGCGGCATCGGTTTTGCTTAAGTCACGTTTGGCAGCAATGATGGAACAGGAATGTAGAAAACGGTCCGGATATCGCCACGTTTCCATCTGAAAAAGAGAATCCGCTCCGACGATATAGTAAAATTCCCGATCGGGAAAGACCATTTTGAAATGTTCCATTGTTTCGTAGGAATACGACACATTCTTCTTTTCCACCTCATAAGGCTGAAGTGTAAAGAGCGGTTTCCCACTGATGGCCAGGGATACCATGTCAAGCCGCTCGCGGATTCCGGTTCCTGTTTCCTCCGGATGTTTGTGCGGAGGGTTTCCGTTTGGCATAAACCAGATCTGATCGAGCCCGAATTCTTCCATTACATGCCCGGCGAGAATCAGATGCCCATTGTGAATGGGATTGAATGTCCCTCCCATGATTCCTGTTTTCATCCGGCTACCTCGGAAGCTCAATTTTCTTTTTCTCTTTTTTGCCCTCTTTATAAAGGACGATCTTCTTGCCGATGACCTGTACCACCTGGGCATGGGTCCGCTCCGCAAGCATGTCCGCGATTTCACGCGGATCATCTGCACAGTTCTTCAGCACGTTGATCTTGATCAGTTCTCGCGCATCCAATGCTTCCTGCACTGCCTGCGTCAGCTCTGGTGTCATGCTGAATTTTCCGATCTGAAGAATCGGGTCCATATTCATGGCAAGACTTTTCAAATATGCTCTCTGCTTTGAAGTCATGATGTTCTCCCTTTCTCTTTCTGATTCCTTCCTGTTTACTTAAAATACTCAAAACTCAGTCCGTACATCCGGATCGTATCGCCTTCCTGAACACCCAGTTCTTCCAGTTTTTCCAGGATTCCGGTTTCCTTCAGGAAATTCTGGAAGAATCGGAATCCCTTTTCGGAATCCAGATTGGTGTATCCAAGCATCTTTTCGATCTTCGGTCCCTCTACAACAAAGACACCATCCTCATCTTTTTCCACTGTATACGGAAGGTCGGCCACGAGCAGCTCGTCTTCCGGAAAGAACTCCTGAGCGAAGGTAATTGGTTTGGTATCCAGTTTTTTCAGTTCGTTATTTACATACCACAACAGATCCTGAATCCCGGCTCCGGTAGCTCCGGAAATGGCGAATACCTTGTAGCCCTTTGGCTCAAACTCCGCCCGAATCCGCTCTACTGGATCTTCATCGCCTTCATAGATCAGGTCCGTCTTATTGGCTGCAATGACCTGAGGACGTTTTGCAAGATCTGCATTATATTTTTCCAGCTCGCTGTTGATTTTGTAGATGTCATCAATCGGGTCACGGCCTTCACTTCCTGCCGCGTCCACCACATGAATCATCATTTTAGTACGTTCAATGTGGCGCAGGAACTCATGTCCCAGTCCTGCCCCAAGAGACGCTCCCTCGATCAGCCCCGGAATATCTGCCAGGACAAATCCTTCCCCGTCCGCAAGATCTACAACGCCAAGATTAGGCGCCAGTGTCGTGAAGTGGTAGTTGGCAATCTTTGGATTGGCGTTTGTAACTCTGGATAAGAAGGTTGATTTTCCTACGTTCGGAAAGCCAAGCAGTCCCACATCGGCAATCACTTTGAGTTCCAGATTCACCCAGAGCTCCTGGGCCGGCTGTCCAGGCTGCGCGTATTTCGGCACCTGCATGGTGGCGGTGGCAAAATGCTGATTCCCCAGTCCGCCTTTACCGCCTTTTAAGATGATCTGACGGCGGTTGTCGCCTGACATATCCGCAACAATCTTTCCGGTCTCCGCCTCTCTGACAATAGTGCCTTCCGGTACACGAAGGACGATATCCTTTCCGTTGGCTCCGTGACAGCGCTTCTTCTTACCGTTCTCTCCCGGCTCGGCGCAGTACTTGCTCCGGTGTCTGAAATCTACAAGAGTATTCAGTCCGTCATCGATTTCAAAAATCACATCGCCGCCTTTGCCGCCGTCACCGCCGTCTGGTCCGCCGTTTGGCACATAGAGTTCTCTGCGGAAACTGACATGTCCGTCGCCGCCTTTGCCTGATTTTATAAAAATTTTTGCTCTGTCTGCAAACATGTTTCTTTCCTCTCAAAAATAGTGCTACAGCTTGTTTCTACTACATTATATAAAGAAAAGGTGTAAAAAACAAGGCTTCAAACCAACCAGGATTTGAAGCCTTTGTATGTTTCTAGATTCATAGCATCAGCAGATGACTACTCAGCTACCGGATATACAGAAACCTGTTTCTTGTCTCTGCCCTTTCTTTCGAATCTTACGATACCGTCAGATGTAGCGAATAATGTGTCATCTCCGCCGCGTCCAACATTTACACCCGGATGAATCTTTGTTCCGCGCTGTCTGTAAAGGATGTTGCCGGCTTTTACAAACTGTCCGTCTGCTCTTTTGGCACCAAGTCTTTTAGACTCAGAGTCACGGCCGTTCTTTGTAGAACCAACTCCTTTTTTATGAGCGAAAAACTGAAGGTTTAATTTCATCATGGTTTACACCTCCCTGAATCTCAAATCAATATATTTTCTGTACTCTTCGTCTTCTGTCATGTTCTTTAGTCCCAGAACCATGGCGGAAAACAACAATGCCGCTTCTTTGGATGGAGTCCGGTGGAACCGGAAATTAATTTCTCCACTCTCCTCTTCGGATGCAACAGAAGCCTCATCCGCAGTCAGTGTCTCAATCGCATTGATTGTGTTGATCACAAGGACTGAAACCGCTGCGCAGACAATATCCTCGCCTGCCGGGGCAAATCCTGCGTGCCCCTTCGTCCGAAAACCGGCATATTCATGTTTGTCATTTTGATAAACCGTTATCTTAATCATTATCTGGATTAAGCGTTGATTTTTTCAATCTTTACAGCTGTGAACTGCTGTCTGTGGCCGTTTTTCTTGTGGTAGCCTGTCTTTGGTTTGTATTTGTAAACGACAACTTTTTTCGCTTTGCCGTCGCCAAGTACAGACGCTTCTACAGTTGCACCTTCCACTGTCGGATTACCGATCTTCAGCCCGTCATTGCTCACTGCAAGAACCTGATCAAATGTGTAAGTCGTACCAGCCTCTGCTCCGAGCTTTTCCACCTTAATGATATCGCCTTCAGCTACTTTGTACTGTTTACCACCTGTTGCTATAATTGCGTACATATGGCACCTCCTATTATCATTACTCGCCAGCTTTGGTGTCCCTGTTAGGGTAACTTTGAAACCTCGCTGTGCGGCATACTCATAAATAATAGCATGACCTTATGGGAAAATCAAGCACTTTTCAATAATTTTTCTGCATTTTTCCAGAGGATATCTTCTTTCGCATGTTCCGGAAGATCCAGGATTTGGAAATGCTGTACAAACTCTTTCTGGCCTGCCCAGGGGGAATCCGTTGCAAACAGAATCCTGTCCTGACCATGTGCTTTCACAATACGAAGGAATTGTTCATCCGGAATCTTTGTAAAGCATGCTGCGGTATCCAACCAGACGTCCTCCTCATTCAGGCATTCCTCCACCTCATTCCAGCGCATGTATCCGCCCATATGAGCAAGGACAAGACGCTGCGGATGGACCTGATGAATCACATCCCGGATCCTGGACGGTGTGGCATGGACAAAATCCGGATATCCTGGGTCCAGTCCGGCGTGAACACTGATGATCAGGCCAAGTTCAGATGCATAGTCCAGGATCTGAAGATACCCCGGATCGTCGAAGCAGGTTTCCTGGTAGTCCGGATGCAGTTTGATCCCGATCAAGCCATTCCGCTTCAAGGTCTGAAGCCGTTCTTTCAGATGATCGCATGCAGGATGAATACCGCCAAACGACAGCAGCCGGCCGTCGGTCTTTTCTGTCACTTCCATGGCAAAACGGTTGATGGAATCAAACTGGGACGGTTTTGTCACGACAGGAAGCACAATACTTCTGCTGATTCCAGCTTCTTCCATGGACGCAAGCAACGCATCGCAGGTTCCGGAAAGACGCGCCTTTTCTCCACATTGGGTTTCCAGAAAAGAGATCGTTCTTTCTACAATCTTTTGCGGAAAAATGTGTGTATGAAAATCAATCACCACTGTTGTCACTTCCTTTTGCTTTGTCATTCAGGTATCCGATGATATCCCGTCGCGTGACAATGCCGATGAAGAAATGCTGATCGTCTTCTACCGGGACGAAATTCTGCTCCATAGCCCTCTTGACGAGATCTTCCATATCCGCATTGATGCTGACAGGAAGGTAATCACATCTTCTCTCAATTTTCATAATGGAAACATTTTCTGCTTCCCGGATATTGAGAATACCGTGCTTTTTCAATCCCCACAGCAGATCACCTTCTGTAATGGTACCAACGTATTTTCCTTCTTTGTTCAGGATCGGCACACAGGAATATTTATAATGCTCCATTATTTCCAATGCCTGCCGCACTGTATGATAATCGTAGATATAAGCCAGATCTGCTTTCGGGTGCAGAAAAAATAAAATATTCATTTCAAAAACCTCTTCTATCTCATGTACTGTACATTATTAAAGATTAAAGCTGTGTATTGACAAAAATGTCATAAATTGCTTTGATTGCACATTCAAAATCATGACAGCGTACTCCGATAATAATATTGAGCTCACTGGATCCCTGGTCAATCATTTTTACATTCACATTGGCATGGGACAGTGCCGCAAAGATACGTCCTGACGTTCCCCTCGTCTGACGCATGCCTCTTCCAACAACGGCGATAAGTGCCAGATCAGATTCCAGTTCGATAAAATCCGGTGACACAGCGCGGTGGATTCCGGCAAGCACTTTCTGCTCTTTGCTTTCAAACTCATCCTGATGGACAAATACAGTCATGGTATCGATACCGGAAGGCATATGTTCGATGCAGACATTGTTTTCCTCAAATACCTGAAGCACTTTCCGGCAGAATCCGACTTCCGTGTTCATCATGGCCTTGTCAATCGTAACCGATGCAAACCCTTTCTTTCCGGCAATCCCGGTGATGGTAAATCTCGGATGACGGCAAGTGTCCTCCACGATCAATGTGCCTGGGTCTTCCGGCCGGTTGGTGTTGCGGATATTGATCGGGATTCCTTCTCTGCGCACCGGGAAAATCGCCTCTTCATGGAGAACGGTAGCCCCCATATAGGAAAGCTCTCGTAATTCCCGGTAGGTAATTGTCTCGATTACCGCCGGATCCTTGACAATCCGGGGATCCGCCACCAGAAATCCGGATACGTCCGTCCAGTTTTCATAGAGGTCGGCGTGAACAGCCTTCGCTACCAGGGATCCGGTAATATCTGATCCGCCTCTGGAAAAGGTCCTTACCTTCCCTTCCGGATCGCTTCCGTAAAATCCAGGAATAACCGCATAACCAGTATTTTCCAGCCGTTCCCGCAATTTTATATCAGTTTTGGACTGGTCCAGTCTTCCCTGACTGTCAAAACAGATGACATCTGCGGCGTCAATAAACGTAAAATCCAGATAAGCAGCCATGATCAGCCCATTTAAATATTCTCCTCTGGATGCCGCATACTGTCTTCCGGCTTTTTGTGAAAACTGTTCCTGTATGGTTTCAAATTCTTTCTTTAAAGACAGCTTCAGAGAAAGCCCTTCTATAATCTCCTCATAGCGGGAAGTGATAAATCTCCACTCAGAAGAATAATCCATCCCCTGTTCCGCCTTGTCATAGCAGCTGTATAGCATGTCTGTGATCTTGGTGTCTCTGGAATTTCTCTTTCCAGGTGCAGAAGGGATTACATATCTCCGGGATTTTTCACTCCGGATAATCTCTCCTGCCTTCTGAAACTGAGCGGCGCTTGCAAGAGAACTTCCGCCAAATTTAACTACTTTTGCCATATAAAAAACGCTCCTCCATTTATCAATTGTTTAAAAGGTCGAGGGCTACAGAAGGAGTAAATACAATCCCATGGATTCCTTCCCGACAGGCTGCCGCAGCATTTTCTTCTATATCATCGAAAAACAGTGCCCTGGCCGGATCGATCTGATACCTGTCCAGAAGTATCCGGTAGATCTGTGGATCAGGCTTGATACATTTTTCCTGCCAGGAAAAGACGCCTCCATCAAATGTCTCAATAAAAGACAATCGGTCCTTTGTCATTTCGTACAGCCCTTCTGAATAATTGGAAAGATAATAGATCCGGTAGCCGCGGTCACGGAACCAGCGGATCAGGTCCGGTGTATAAGAAGTCGGCTGAATGCACTCAGCCAGTCCTGTGTATACTCTTCGGATCTCCGAAGCAATCTCCGGGTCATTGGAAATAAAAGCCTCGCACCAGGTATCCGGCCCATAGGTTCCCCGGTCTCCTTCCTGCCAGGCGACACTGCGAAAGACGGCATCTGCAATCCGCTGACGGATTTCCGGGGTGAAATCGTATCGATCCAGACAGTAGTTTGCACTGTACCGGATTAGGACATTTCCCAAATCAAAAATGACAGTATCGCAGGTATCAAAAGGTATCTTCATTTTATTCTCCTTCCATCTGCCTCTTCACTATGTACTACTTTACATTGATAAAGTGAAGAATGCAACTAAAATTCTCTATTTTTCATTTTTTCTTATGACATCCGCGTAGGAG
>CAJFMZ010000079.1 GCA_904393575.1 uncultured Sellimonas sp.
CTCAGAAGCCTTGTTAAGAAGAATTATATTGAAGTAGCGGACATTGTTTACAGCGGAACAGTTTTATCAAGAAGGTACCGTCCTCTCATTACAAAGGAAGATTATACAAATTCCATCGAGACAGACTTAAATAAAATTCTGCATAACCCATCCTTGTTTGCACATTATATCGATCAGATCGAAGAACCGGATCTGATTGCAAGGCTTGAAGAAATTGTGCACGAGAGAAAAGAACAGTTGAACAGTGAAAATAAATAATCGAACTACAAAAACACAGGACCTTGCGGTCCTGTGTTTTTTTGGCAAAAAACGATTGACAAACATATGTTTGGACGTTATACTTAATTACAGAAAGAACAAATGTTCGCCTTCCATGGTGAATAGTTTATTGTAAACCGGATACACTTTTTCAAAAGAGAAGACCTGACCAGGATCGATAGAGGAGGAGTGAAACTTATGCAGGGAACGTCAGCCACGATTTATACAAAACCATCCAGAAGCACATCTGCGAGAAAGCAGCATGCAAAGAGAAAGCGCGCTGCACGCAAGAGAAGATTTCTTTTTATCTTTCTTCTTTTGCTTGTAGCGGTTACATCTTTTACGCTTGGGAGCTTTTTCTCAAACGCCAGAGGAAGCCGGGAAGAAGATCCGTCCTACTTCAAATATTATAAGAACATTGAAGTAAAAGCGGGAGATACTCTCCACAGTCTGGCCGCAGAATACAATGAGCCTTCGGTTTCATCCGACAATGCGTATGTCAGTGAAATCCGAAAGCTCAATCACATGAAGTCCAGTGGTTTGATTCCAGGGCAGTCCCTGATCATTACCTATTATGATACCGAATATAAGTAAGCCGTTTCCCATTTATGGCCTTCTGTACCACATACCCGGTGCAGAAGGCCTTTTGTTATCTCAGATTTTTCTCTTTTTCCCGCGCTGTACAGCATAGTATATCGGTAAACCTACCAGTGTCAGCAAAATACTGAATACTGACATGAGCCATGCCCGCATACCGGAGAGGAAGAGCTGATTAATAATAATATAGATTCCGCCTGCGATCGCAATAAGCGGCACGACCGGGTAGCCTGGGACACGATAAGTGCGGTGCAGATCCGGCCGGTCCTTCCGATATTTCATGACACCGATAAATGTCAGAGTATAAAAGGTCCAGCTGGAGAAGACAGCAAGATCTGTCAGCAGATTGAACTGTCCTGTCAGTGCAAGGATGGCTCCAATGGTTCCAACGAGCAGAATACTGTTTGGCGGCACCTGATTTTTATTCAGCCGGGCCAGATTTTGACTCTTCGGAAGGCTGCCCTTGTCAGCCAGGAAATAGGCGACACGGGATCCGGAAAAGATAAATCCATTACATGCACCAAACACTGATATCATAATTCCTACGGATACGATCCGTCCGCCCATATCGCCAAACAGCGCAATGGCTACGGCGGATGCAGGAGCGGAGAGAGTGGCCAGTTCTGATGCAGGAAGTACCTGAAGGTAGGCGATATTGACAATACAGTAAACCCCGGTAATAATCGAAACACCGCCAATGATTGCGATTGGAAGATCCCTGGCAGGCTTTTTCATCTCTCCTGCAATCGCTCCAACGGATGTCCATCCTTCAAAAGCGAATAAAACTGCAACAATAAGTTGTCCAAGGACGACAGCAGGATTCAATCCTTCACCGATCATTGGTTCAAATACAGGATAGTTGCCTGTTCCTTTCCAGAATCCGAAAACAGTCAGAAGAATCAGTGGAATCATCTTGCACACTGTAAAAAGGATCTGAATACCGCCACCGATCTTGGACCCAAGCGTATTCAAAAACACGATAAAAAAGATCACAAGGATCGCAAGCGGTACGATCAACCCATCACCTACAAACAGAGCCGCCTGCTGAGCAAATGCGACCGCAAGAGCAGAAATCATTGCCGGATAGAAGAGAACCATCTGGGACCATCCGGCGAGAAATCCAAGTTTAGGACCATAAATCCTGCTGATATATGTAGGAATGCCTCCTGTCTCCGGAATCAGAATCGCGATTTCCGAAAAGGTAAGTGCTCCCGCGATACTGATCAGTCCGGTAATCAGCCATGCCAGAATCCCAAGTCCAGGAGCGCCTCCTGTCGCTGTAAAAATCGCCTGCGGTTTAAAAAAGACGCCGGAACCAATCACACATCCGACGACCGTTGAAGTAGCAGTAGCAAGGCCCAGATTCTTTTTTAGTCTGTCAGGGTTGTTTTCCTGCTGCATCTGAATCCATCCCCTTTCTCTCTTTCTTTATTATATTTATATATACGATTCGTCTTTCATGCAGAACTTGTCTGTATGACGGTCATTTTGATAGTATAACACAGATTTTATCTTTGCGCGACTGTTCCGGAGGAGAAATTATTTCTCAGTTCATCCTATTTTTCCCGCAAAACCACAGCTCTGGAAGCACTTCTACGACGTGCATCGCTTAATTTTGCATAGTGCTTTTTCGTCGTGTTGACATCGGAGTGTCCCAGTACATCGGCTACCAGATAAATATCTCCGGTTTCCCGGTAGAGGGCAGTACCGTATGTGCTTCGCAGCTTATGGGGAGTAATGGTTTTGACCGAAATGGCAGAGCAGTATTTCTTTACCATTTTTTCTACCGCATCCACGCTGATCCGCTTTTTCTGGCCGGAAAGGAAGAGAGCGTCTTCGTGGCCGGAGAGGGGCGTGATCCCGTTTCTCTGAAGTTCCAGATAGTCTTTCAGTGCTTTTTCCACTTCCTCACCAAAATAGACAATCATCTCGTTTCCGCCTTTTCGGATAATCCGGATCCCGTTATTTTTAAAATCGACATCTGAAATGTTCAGTCCTACAAGCTCAGAAACACGAACACCTGTTCCGAGCAGAAGCGTAACGATGGCAATGTCACGGTATTTCTGTTTCTGATAGTGATACAGCTTGACGCCAGTCAGATTGTTTCCGTAGTTTTCCATATAATCCAGAAGTGCGGCAACTTCATCCGCATCAAGCTGTATGATAGCTTTTTCCTTGATTTTCGGCATATCGACCAGTCGGGCCGGGTTGCTGCTTAAAAGTTCCCGTTTGCACAGATAATCGTAAAAACTTCGAAGACAGGACATTTTCCTTGCAATTCCGGTACGGGAGTTCGTTTCTGTACGGTGATCCGAAGTACGGTAAGCTTTCAGATATTCTTCAAATTCTTCGAAGTCAACGGGCTTTAACATGGCAAGATCCTGAAGAGAAATCTCGGAAAGCGGCTTGTCATGAAGGGCTGGATTGGTTTCCTGAAGAAACCGAAAAAAAACACGCAGATCATATGCATAAGACAATCTGGTTTTATCGGATGTGGTTGGCTCCTTGGCACGGAAATATTCCTTTACATAAGGAGGAAGTTCTGATAAAAACTCTCTGAGACGTACTGTATTTTCAATTTTTACTTGTTCACGATAGGAAACAGGTTTTGCCATAAATTACCTCCAAAATGATGATAAAGTCAGTCAAGTTTAAATTCGGGTTTCTGAGAGTAGTTTAACATAAAACGAGGAAAAAATCCATACTTTTTCGGATAAATCTGTATTTGTCCGCTAAACTAATGCAAGAGCAAAACTACTGTTTGGAAGCCTAGAGAATGAAACATCCATAGAAACCACATCAGAAAATGCGTTTCTATGGATGTTCTTTTTTTGTCATTATGTCATTGTTATCGTATCTGTCTATGGTTCATGAATTCCGAGGACTTCATCAACCGGTACGGAAAAAATGATTCCGTGTGCATCAGACTGCAGACCGCAGGCAGAACTGATAGCATTCATGATAAACGATTTCTTCTCACGCGGGACAATAATCATGACAAATTCCTGTTCCTCCTGCATGGAGATTCCAAAAAACTGTACGACGGCTTCGCTTCCTCTTCTGCGTCCACGGATGACAGAGCCTCCATTGGCGCCGGCCTTTGTTGCCGCATCAATGACATCATCGCTGTATCCTTCCCGGACTGCCACCATAATCATAGCATATGAAGTCTCGTTGATCATTTGCTGAACCTTCCTTTCTATATGAGCTTTTGCTTCCTTCTTCTGCTCTTCACTTAGCAGATTGAGCATACTTGCCTGAATGCCTGTAATAGGAAGCGTCAGGGCAACGCCGTTTCCTTTTTTGCGGATATCAAATGTCTCTTCCAGCTTGCCAAAGATATCTTCTACTTTCATTTTGGGAATCAATGCTGCGGTGATGACTCTTGTGCTTCCGTCCAGTCCGCAGATATCCAGGATTTCTGTCTTGGCGGTTCCCTGAGCGCGGAACTGATAATAGATCGGCTGTTCCGCATCGGTAAACAGTTGATTGATCCGTTTGTCTGTGCCTGTATCTGTGATAATCAATAACAGACGAAGTGCAAATAATTGTGGCGTCATACCTCTTCATCCTCCAATTCGATAATTGTATCTTCCAGGGCATGTTCCTTTGTACTGGAAGCCTT
Organism: uncultured Sellimonas sp.; assembly: GCA_904393575.1. GTDB lineage: Bacteria > Bacillota > Clostridia > Lachnospirales > Lachnospiraceae > Sellimonas. The sequence goes on from CAJFMZ010000079.1 coordinate 4,481, forward strand.
CTTCAATTTGTGTTCATATACAAGCCCCATGATCTGAATGGCGATCAAAGGTGCCAGAGCCACCAGCGCAACCACTCCAAAAGCATCGGTCACCACATTTCCTCCAAGAGCTGTACATGCGCCCATTGTCAGGGGAAGAAGAAAGGTGGATGTCATTGGACCGCTCGCCACTCCTCCGGAGTCAAATGCGATTCCGACAAGAATCGGCTGCACACGGTAACTCATTCCGAGTGCAAGAATATAGCCGGGAATCAGGATCCAGTAAATCGGAAGCCCTGTCAGAACACGGACCATTGCCAGTCCTACTGCTCCTGCTACTCCCACCGACAGACACAGATTCATCTGGCCTCTTGTTACCATACCGTCCGTGATATCCTCTACCTGATGATTTAAAAGCTGTACCGCAGGCTCCGCCTTTACAATATAGTATCCGATCAAAAGTCCGACAGGTACCAGAAACCACTGATAGGAGCTGGTAACCATCCGTTCTCCCAGCAGATTTCCAACCGGAGCAAATCCGACATTTACGCCCACAAGAAACAGAATCAGTCCGATAATCGTGTAGGCGAAACCAACACACATCTTCAGAAGCTGCTTTCTGTGATACTTTTTTGTGACAAGCTGAAACAGTACAAAAACCACCAGAATCGGAAGCATGCTTACCAGCACTTCCTCTGTGTACTGCGGTACTGCCAGTATAAACTGATGAATCACATCCCGTGTGGTCGTCACATCTGGTATCGTAACCGATGTATAGACAGCATCTGTCGGATGATAAAAGATACCAAGGAGCAGGACCATCAAAATCGGGCCAATACTTCCAAGCGCAATCAGACCGAAGCTGTCGTTTGCGCTGTCTTTATCACTTCGTGCCGCACAAAGACCGATTCCAAGAGCCATGATAAACGGCACCGTCATAGGACCGGTTGTTACACCGCCGGAATCAAACGCAACAGCCAGGAATTCGCTTGGCGCTGCAAGGGCTACAAGAAACAGGAGCAAATACATCAGTGTCAACAGAAAGGAAAGACTGACTTTAAACAGAATTCTAAGAACTGCAATTACAAGAAAAATACCTACTCCAACCGCAACAGTCAGGACAAGGACTCTGTTGGGAATTGATGCGACCTGATTGGCCAGAACCTGAAGATCCGGTTCTGAAATAGTGATCAGCACACCCATCAGGAAACATCCAACAATAATTAAAATGAGATTTCGTCTTTTGATCAGCTCCGCACCAATTCCCTGGCCAAGCTGAGTCATGGAGATATCAGCTCCAAGCTGAAAAAATCCCATTCCAAAAATCAGAAATACTGCACCTGCAAGGAACAAAAGAAAGGCTCCTACTTCCATCGGAATCAATAAAATACTCAAAAGCAGCACGATGATCGTGATGGGAAGTACGCTTGCGAGAGATTCCTGGACTTTTTCTCTTAGTTTTTCCATCCGGTCACCTCCTTTTAATGATGATACTGGTACAAATCAAACCATGTTGCTGCTTTTTTGTTGCTTTTTTTCATTCATCAACCTCTTTTCTTTTTCGTTTTTCATAAAGCCGCATACTCCTTGGACAAAATGCTGTATACAGCCAGGTCTACTATTCCCCGGTTGTTTTTCCCCCTTTGACGCAGAGTCCCTTCGTAAGTCATGTGACACTTCTGCATCACTTTCCCAGAAGCAGGATTCTCTGTGTCATGACAGGCATCAATGCGGTTGGCATGTACCTCTTTGAAGAAAAATGCGATTACAGCGGAAAGAGCTTCTGTCATAATGCCCTGATTCCACCATGCGCTTCCCAGGCAGTATCCGATGGAAATACTCCCGGTTTCCTCGTCTATTCTGACAGCACCGATGGTTCCGACAGGGTCGTCCAAAGCTTCCTTTCGCAGGATGCTCCATTGATAAAAATCAGGCTTTAAATAAGACTCGATCCATTCCAGAAGAATCTGACGGGTCAGTTCCGGATCGATATGCGCAGGCCAGGAAAGAAATTTTGTGACATACGGGTCTTTCGCCCAGTTTTCATAGACAGCATGGACATCTTTCATAGTAAACCGGCCCAGATAAAGCCGGTCTGTCTCAAGAAGACATGTTCCTTTATGTTCCATACCAGTTTCCCTCTTTTCTTTCTCACAGAAATGAATACCGTGACAAATTATACTTTATTATAACATAATTATGCAGAAGCTTTCTCTTAAAATTTTATAAAAAAGCATACCAGAACCGCAGAAGTATCTTTCTGTACAAAGATGCAGATGAATAGAAGAACCGGATTGTTCTCTGGCAGATACTTCGAAGAAATGCATTTTCATTCTCAGTTGGAATCCGGTCCCCGTATGTAGCCCTATTGACTGTCCGCATCATGTGTTGGATTGCTTCCGATGTAAGAACCGGTACCAGATACCAGATCTGCAAAAGGCTGCCAGAAACAGCACTCTTCTCTTCTGCCCTTTTATCGGACTGATTGGATTGGGAGGATGTTTCTGACTGGAGTGCTTCTTCTGTATCCTCTTCTGTGGCGGCGTTCAACTGATGTTCTCCCGAATCTGTACTGCCGGCATCCTTTTGATTACCAAGCAGATCGGACGATGTATAGGCCTGGCCGGAAGCAGGTGTCATTTCGATGGGAGTCCAGCCTGTTTCCGGCTGATAGATTTCCACCCATGCATGGGCCAATTCATCAATCTCTTCGACCGTTGCCAGCGGATGTTCCTTGCATAAAGCTGCAAGACCTGGAACGGTCTGTTCTGGAACTTTGGTATAATAACAACGTTACCATAACGGAAAAATGTGAGAGAATTATGAGGAAATTGTAAAAGATAAGCCAGAATCCAAGTTCTGTACGACAAAATTTACCTTTCTCTTACATCTGTTTGACAATCAATGAAAATCATGCTATTTTATAATCGTTAGCACTCAATCAATAAGTTGGCTAACAAGGAGGGGTTGAATGATTGTAAGACCAATGTATAATCTTGTATTACTCCCGGATGTGAATTATTATTTTAAGAATGATTTCTTAAAAGACTGGAGTCCGGTTCAGATAGAAGCTCAGGAACGGATTCTCTTCCTCGTTCTGCGGGAAAATAAACCGCGGGGAGAACTACAGCCGGAAGACTTTTATCCGATTGGTGTTTCGGCAAAAATTGATTCCATTGAGTCGGATGGAAGCATTCGTGTACATACGCTGGAAAGAGTTGATGTTTCAGATATTGAAATCCACGATGGATTTATCCAGGCGGAAGCCTGTGTCCGTGGTGAGATCAGTGATCTCCCTCCAGAGGAGGCGGCAGAATGCTTTTCCAGGACCCAGAGGACGCTTTTGCAGTTCGTACAGAAATATCAGTGGGGAATGTGGGCACGCAGCTATATTCTCCAGTGGAACAATCTCGCAGAAGCAGCCTGTACCCTTACGGAATATCTGAGTCTGACGCCAGATGAAAAGTATCAGATTCTGGCAGTGGATTCGGAGAGAGAACGCTATGACCGGATTGAACATGCGATTTATGAGCTGGTGGAAGTGTCCAAAGTGTCCGAAGAAGCCCAGACTGCCCAGAAAGATGACCAGGAGCAGCTGTACCGGGAGGCAGCAATTAAAAAGCAGATTGGTTATTTACAGCAGGAACTGGATGAAATGCATCCGGAGAATATCTCGGATGTCCAGATGTTTGAAAAGAAAATTGCTGAATCTGGCATGAATGAAACCGCGAGAAAAGAGGCGGAAAAAGTACTCTCCAGAATGAAGCAGGAAGGACAGGACGGTCATGAGTATGGAATGCTTTATGATTATCTGGATTTCCTCACTTCCCTTTCCTGGAAGGCGCCGGAACCAGTTTCCATCGATCTGGATGAGGCACAGAGGATTCTCGACGAGGATCATTATGGCCTGAAAAAGGTAAAAGAGCGTATTATTCAGCAGATTGCGGTCATGTCTCTTAATAAAAAGCAGTCCGGGTCTATCCTTCTCTTTACCGGTGCGCCAGGTACAGGAAAGACGAGCATCGGTCAGAGCATTGCAAGAGCGCTCGGAAGATCCTATGCACGAATCAGTCTGGGCGGAGTCAGAGATGAGGCAGAGATCCGTGGTCACCGCAGGACTTATATCGGCGCGATGCCGGGAAGGATTATGGAAGGGATTAAACGAAGCGGCGCTTCCAACCCGGTTGTTGTGCTGGATGAAGTAGATAAGCTTTCCAAGGATTACAGCGGAGACCCTGCAAGTGCTCTTCTGGAAGTACTGGATCCGGAACAGAACAATACCTTCACAGATCATTATCTGAACGTGCCGTACGATCTTTCCAATGTACTGTTTATCTGTACTGCCAATACGACTGATACAATACCGGAACCTTTACTGAACCGTATGGAAGTCATTCCATTTAATGGCTATACTGAAGTGGAAAAAATCCAGATTGCGGAACGCCATCTCATTCCGAAGGCGGAGGAAGGCATGGGAATCCCGAAAGAACAGCTGGAAATTCCGGAAGATGTACTAAGACAGATTATTACGGATTACACCATGGAATCCGGTGTACGAGGATTAAAAAAACAGATCGATGCTCTGTGCAGAGCTCTTGCTGTCCGGCTCGTGAAACAGCCGGAGGAAAAACTGACCGTTCATGGAGAAGATCTTCATACGCTTCTTGGAAGAAAGCAGCTGCATCATGACATGCGGCTTACGGAAGCCGATCCGGGAATTGTAACAGGGCTTGCCTGGACCAGTGCCGGAGGAGAGATCCTGTATATCGAGAGCCGTCTGATGCGCGGAGATGGAAAGGTTACCATCACAGGCCAGCTTGGAGATGTGATGAAAGAATCTGTCCAGATTGCTTTAAGCCTTGTCAAGATCTATTATCCGGAGGAAACGAAAATTCTGGAGGATCATGATCTTCATATCCATATACCGGCCGGAGCGATTCCAAAAGATGGACCTTCGGCGGGAATTACTCTGGTGACCGCTCTCTCCTCTCTTGTGACAGGAGTTCCAGTACCGACTGAATATGCCATGACGGGAGAAGTCTCACTGAGAGGATGTGTCCTTCCAATCGGAGGACTCCCTGAGAAGCTGATGGCTGCTCAGAGAGCTGGAATTGAAAAGGTATTTATCCCTCAGGACAATGTGGAAGATCTGGAAGATGTGGCCGAGGAAGTAAAAGAAAAGCTGACTATTCTGCCGGTGAAAAAAATCCGGGACGTTCTGGATGTACTCATCGGTAAATAAATCAGGAAAGCAAAAAAGACTGACGGTGTAATCCGGTCAGTCTTTTTTGCGTGCGGAAATGAGCAGCATCATGGGC
>CAJFMZ010000080.1 GCA_904393575.1 uncultured Sellimonas sp.
CCGTGTCGGTACAGGAATCTTTGGTAAAAGAAATTATGCTTTAGATAAGAACACAAGATGATAGGAGTGTAAAAAATGGGTGTATTAGACAAGTTTTTGGATATCATGAAATTAAGTGATGATGACGATGATTATGAGAACGATGATTTCTTTGATGAAGATGACTTAGATGACTACGAAGAAAAACCAAAAAGAAAACTGTTCGGAAGAGATAAGAAACACGAGGAAGAGGAAACTTTCTCACAGGATGAAGAGGAAGAGTATGAATCTTCAAGACAGTCCTCCTCTTCTCAGGGCAGCAAGGTGACACCTATGAGACGTTCAGGACGCAGACCTCAGGCGACAGGTATGGAAGTATGTGTGATCAAGCCAAGTTCCGTAGACGATGCACGGGAGATTACAGAGACGCTGTTGAGCGGACGCACAGTAATCCTGAATCTGGAAGGGCTTGACCTGGAGATTGCACAGAGGATTATTGACTTTACATCAGGGGCAACATTTGCCATTGATGGAAATCTTCAGAAGATTTCCAGCTTTATTTTCCTCCTGACACCAACGAATGTTGGGATTTCCGGAGACCTTCAGGACCTGCTGAACACATCCTTTGATGTGTCTTCTATCAGCAAAAGATACTAAGAGACCGGTTTTGAAATGGACAGAGAGGAATTAATATTTCAGAAAAGACTGATTGATCTATCCCGCACTGCATACCAGCGCGGGATTGTGATATTCAGTGATTTTCTGAATCTGAATGAATTGAATATTCTGCATACGATGCCAAAGGAGGAGCTGTATTCCGGATACGAGACATTTGGCGGATATGCGGCTGCGGAGCGTCAGATGGTTGCATTTCTACCTGATGCTCTTTGTTATGAGTATTTTTATCCGTTTGTGATACTGCGGATCCGGCCTTTGAATCCCAGATTTTCAGAGGATCTGTCTCATCGGGATTATTTTGGAGCGATTTTAAATCTCGGAATTGAGCGGTGTAAAATCGGTGATATTCTTGTGGAGGACAAAGAGGCCATTGTATTCGTCTCAGAACATATGGCGGATTTTCTGGCCGAACATCTGACAAGGGTGCGTCACACGACTGTGATGGCCCAGATCGAAGAACAGCAGGAATTTCAGTATGAGCCTGCATTTGAAGCAGTACGCGGCACTGTGGCATCTGTGCGGCTGGACAGTCTTCTTGCCCTTGCCTTTTCTTCCTCCAGGAGCCGGCTTTCCGGGCTGATCGAAGGGAAAAAGGTTTTTGTCAACGGAAGATTGATTGTCAGTAACGGATACCGACTCAAAGAAGGGGATATTATTTCTGTGCGTGGCATGGGAAAATTCCGCTATGAGGGCGTTCTTTCTGAGACAAGAAAGGGCAGATATTATGTGGAAGTCCGGAAATATGTTTAATCATCATCACAGGAGAGAGAAATGAAGAAAAAAAATGGACGGAAAAGCTATATTATGGCAGTGATTCTCGTGATTGCGGCGGTCCTGCTGGACCAGTATACGAAATATCTGGCTGTACTGTATTTAAAAGATGGGCCTGCCCTGGTCCTCTGGAATCGGGTGTTTGAGCTTACTTATCTGGAAAACAGAGGCGCGGCGTTTGGACTTTTGCAGAATCAGCAGATATTTTTTGTATGTATTGCAGTAGTTATATTTGCTTTTGTGGCGTACTGCTATGTACGGATTCCAAAGACGTCACGATATCTTCCGCTGCGGCTCTGCGGAATTTTTATTGTTGCAGGAGCTGCCGGGAACTTGATTGACCGGATCCGCCTGGGATATGTGGTGGATTTTTTCTACTTCCGGCTGATTGATTTTCCAGTCTTCAATGTGGCGGATATTTATGTGACAGTCTCCTTTGCAGTTCTGATTCTGCTTATTTTCTTCTTTTACAAAGAGGAAGATCTGCAGTTCCTTGGAAGAAAGAAAGGAGCAGGGACAGATGGAAAATAGGACATTACAGACGGAGGAATTTGTCGGAGAACGAATCGACAAATTCCTTTCGTGCAGATTGGAAGAGTTATCCAGGTCATATATTCAAAAGCTGATCAAAGAGGAACATGTTCTGGTTAATGGAAAACCTGTCAAGGCAAACTATAAGTTGGGAACAAAGGATGAAGTCTGCCTGGAAATTCCGGAGGCCAAAGAGCCGGATATTCTTCCGGAAGATATTCCGCTTGATATTCTTTATGAAGATCAGGATATTCTGGTTGTCAACAAACCGAAGGGAATGGTGGTCCATCCGGCTGCTGGCCATTACAGCGGTACGTTGGTCAATGCCCTGATGTTTCACTGCAAAGGCAGCCTGTCCGGAATCAATGGAGTCATGCGGCCGGGAATTGTACACCGGATTGACATGGATACGACAGGATCTCTTCTCGTATGTAAAAATGATGAGGCCCATAGAATACTGGCAGATCAGTTGAAAGAGCACTCGATCCGCCGGGAATATCACGCGATTGTATACGGAAATGTCAAAGAGGATACAGGGACAGTGGACGCTCCGATCGGGCGGCACCCGGTTGACCGGAAGAAAATGAGTATCAACTACAAAAACGGGAAACGGGCGGTAACGCATTATGAAGTATTGGAGCGCTTTGGGACGTTCACGTATATTCGGTGCCGGCTGGAGACAGGACGTACCCATCAGATTCGGGTACATATGGCATCTCTTCACCATCCGCTTCTGGGTGATGAAGTATATGGACCATCTGGAAAACAGCCGTTTTCAGGGCTCAAAGGACAGGTGCTTCATGCGAAAATCCTGGGGATCCATCATCCGTCTACAGGAGCGTACATGGAGTTTGATGCTCCACTGCCAGAGTATTTTGTTAATATATTGCAAAAACTGAGGAAAAAAAGTTAAATTTTTGGTAAAGTTATATACATTTTGCGCAATTTGATTTATAATATTTTTATCGATAGCTGAACAGCTGACTGGTAAAGGAGCGTGATGTATATGGCAAAAACAAATACAATTATTACGATCGGAAGAGAATTCGGAAGCGGCGGGCATGAAATCGGAGAACATCTTTCCGAGAAACTGGAAATTCCGTTTTATGATAAAGAAATGCTGGACCGCGCATCTAAGGAGAGCGGCATTGCGGAAGAGCTGTTGAAGGCACATGACGAAAAGCCGACCAGCAGTTTTCTGTATTCTCTTGTGATGGATACCTATTCTCTGGGATATAAGTCAGGAAATTATTCTGACATGCCGATTAACCACAAGATTTTTCTTGCACAGTTTGACGCCATCAAAAAGCTTGCAGAAGAGGGACCATGCATTCTGATCGGAAGATGTGCGGACTACGCACTGGAGGATTACCGGAATGTGCTCTCTGTTTTTATCCACGCAGATATAGATAAACGCGCAAAGAGGATCAGCCGGATGTATGATATGACAGAAGCCAAGGCAAAAGAGATGATCCTCAAGACAGATAAAAGAAGAGGCAGTTACTATAACTACTATACGAACAAGAAGTGGTCTGCAGTACAGAGTTACGATGTCTGCCTGGACAGCGGCGAGCTTGGTATTGACGGATGTGTGGATACGATTATTGAAATCGTAAAAATCAAAGAAGGAGTCAAAAAAGCAGTTCTTTAAGAACTGCTTTTTATCTCTTCTCTGGTCAGGCGTGCCGGCCAGCCTTCAATATGTCCATTCAGAATGGCGGTAAACATCCGCTGTTTTGCTCCTGGATGATCCAACTCCAGTTGATGGATCAGATCCTTGGCGTACTGGCGCTTAGTCAGTCCGTCCACTGGACAACGGCTCTTTTCTACAGGAAGATGATACTTCCGCTGAAAACCGATCACATCTGCCTCATTGACAAACATCATCGGACGAATGACAGTCAGCTCCATACGGTCCAGATAGGACTTCGGAGAGAATGAATGGAAGCGTCCTTCAAAAATCAGGGAGAGAATCATCGTCTCTACAATATCGTCTTTATGGTGAGCATAGGCAACCTTGTTGCATCCAAGCTTCTTCACCGCCTCATTGAGAGCGCCCTTGCGCATTTTGGCACAGAGAGAGCATGGATTACTCTCTTTTCGCTCCTCGAACAGAATCCTTGCAATATCGGTTTTGACTACATGGTACGGAACGCCAAGTTCCTGGCAGAGAGACTCGATCTTCTCTGTGTGGAATTTTTCGTATCCGAGATCTACAGTCACGGCAATGAGATCAAAGTGCTTCGGATAAAATCTTCTCAGACCTGCCAGGGCGTAGAGAAGCGTCAGACTGTCCTTTCCTCCTGAGATTCCCACCGCAATCTTGTCTCCTGCTTCGATCATCTGATATTCATCTACCGCTTTCCGCGTAAAACTGAGCAGCTGCTGTAATTTCATGTCTCATCCTCATTTCTCAAAATTCATCATACTGTTCCAATATATCCTATTTATTACGGAAATACAAGGTATTTCTTGCAGAACGCAGCAAAAAAAGGTAAGATAGAGACGAAGAAAAAAGGAGAGAAAGAACATGAAATTTGTAATTCAAAGAGTATTGGAAAGTGAAGTGAAAGTCGATGGGGAATCGATCGGCAAGATTGGGAAAGGCCTGATGGTCCTGATTGGCGTTGGAAAGGAAGATACAAAAGAGACCGCAGACAAGATGGTGAAAAAGCTGGTCGGAATGAGGATCTTTGAAGATGAGAATGGGAAGACGAATCTTTCCCTGGCAGATGTGGACGGAAGTCTCCTCCTGATTTCCCAGTTTACCCTGTACGCGAACTGTAAGAAAGGCAACCGTCCAAGCTTTATCGAGTCCGGTGAACCGGGCATGGCAGAAGAGCTGTATGAATATATTATCGCTTCCTGCAAGGCCCAGGTACCGGTTGTAGAGAGAGGAAAATTCGGGGCAGATATGAAAGTCTCCCTCATTAATGATGGACCATTTACCATCATACTGGATTCCAGAGAACTGTAAACAGTATCCTGGCATCAGACCAGGTGAAAGACTTTCCTGCACGCTTCATATCGCTTCTGGAAAGTTTCATAAAAGCTACCTTCCGGATAAGGAGTCAGGTAAAAGGTTTGCAGCACATACATGGACACTTGTTTTTGGTAAGCTTCATCGCTGTTTTTTTCGATGTGGGCTTCCAGATCGGTCAACAGATAATGCCAGCTGCACACATACGCTTCATAGCGGGGAAGATCAGGAATATCCAGCCATTTTTTAATCCGGATTTTGGAGCGGCGGGTCTTTTTGCATTCCTTTGTCTGGAGAAAATAGGAAAAAGATCCGTTTTCATATAGCCTGCCTAAGGGAAAGAGACGGCAGAAACCGGGGCGGAAAGCGTGAACGGTGCATCGTCCGGCTTCTGAAAGGAAAGGACAGCAGTCCCGTACAGGATCCATCTTCAGATGCGGGAGAATGATACCGTCCACCACGGACAGCTCCGCAGCCGAGCCGAGAAGACGATCTGGCTGCATACCGGTACCGGAGGACAGTTGATCCATGTCGTAGGGATCCAGAAGAATCGAAGTTCCCATTCCCCGGCAGCAGTCTGAACATCCGCGGCATCCGCCACAGTCAGCCCGTACCAGATCATTGGAAGTATAGAGATTTCCATCAGATATTTCATTAAGATCAATATTTCGCAGCATAACATGCCTCCTCGCTGTGTGATGATTGTTTTATGACTATTTTATACAAAAAGGAGGGGGCCTGTCAAACCAGAATGGAGGGAATATGAAGCGATTCACGAAAAAAGAACTCTTATCAATACCAAACTGTATGGGATATTTTCGGATTCTTCTGATCCCGGTCTTTTGTATCCTGTATCTAAATGCAGATTCTCTTCAGGAAGAATACCAGGCGGCCGGGATTCTGCTGATTTCGACTATTACGGATTTTCTGGACGGAAAGATCGCCAGACATTTCCATATGATAACGGAATTCGGAAAATTTCTCGATCCGGCGGCGGACAAGCTGACCCATGCGGCGGTTGCAGTCTGTCTTGCGTTCCGGTACCCGCTGATGCGTTATTTGATTGCTTTAATGATCATAAAAGAAGGATTTATGATCGTGATGGGTGCATGGAATCTAAAACATGGACAGAAACTGAATGGAGCAAAATGGTTCGGAAAAGTATGTACTGCTACTTTGTTCTTCTTGCTGCTGGCACTGGTTGTATTTCCGGAGATTCCGAAACAGACAGCAAACTTTTTTATTCTGGCGGAAATGGTGATCATGCTTTTGACCCTGATCCTTTATATACCGGAGTTTCAAAAAATGCATAAAAAATGGTAAAAAAGGCGACCTCTAAAGCGAGAGGTCGCCTTTTGCGCGTGCTCTTCTGGAGCGGATAGAACGAATGACAGGAACCATGAAAATGGCGACAATTCCACCTGCAAATCCATTGTTATACAGATTCATACTGTCATAGAGGATTCCCACATTCAGCGCGACAGAAGATTGCAGATAGCCGGCCAGAAGACCTGCCACAATACCAAATTCGCCGGCGATCGGTGCAAGGGTCGTAGAGAAGAGCAAAGCCAGCATCGGACCTGGATCATTGATATTCCATTCCTTTGTCACACTGGCAAGGATGACACCGAACATGATGGGAGCAATATTAAAGAGATGCTTTCCAGTAGCAGAAAAGCCGACAATGGTAAAAATACCTCCAATGGTCGGCCCGTTCAGGTCACCTCCAGTAAGCAGGACGAGCAGCATGGCAAAGATTCCGTTGATACCCATGTTAAGAAGAACGGCAGCCTTTCCTTCCTGCCTGAGATAATCGGTACCGGAAATCCCGTTGCATTTTAGGATGTTTTTATAGGAGGCAAAGAGATGTTTTCGGTCCAGAACTACAGCGGCCAGAATCATGATCAGAAATAAAGCGCCAAGAATCAGGGAAAACTCCAGATTGGTTCCGGTATGCCAGATCAGCCGGGACTCAGCTTCCAGACCAAAAGATTTAAAAACGGAAATGACAACGGTCGCAATGATACCGGACGAAAAGCCCACATTATAAAGAGAGTATCCCTGATGCGCATAGTGGACATGGGTGGAAAGAGGCGGCAGGACAAAACCGATGATGATCCCGACGAGAAAACTAAGCAAAATCCGCACAGGAAGCGCCAGTCCGTCAATCTGCATCATCTGGGTAATAATCGGGGAAAGGCTCGTTCCATAAAGTCCTACATAGAGATAGTTCCGAATAGAAGTTCTGTGATAACGGGCATACAGATAGACGCCGAACAGAATGGTCCAGATATTGACCACGTTCTTTCCAAACAGCGAAAAACCAAAGATCAGACAACAGGATGTAATTGTATGGCCGTCGATTTCCATGCGCAGATAATAAAGAATAAACAAAAGAATCAAAGTGATCAGACCTGCGTTAAGAAAAGCCGCACCGATTCCGCCAATTACAAAATAGTCTGTAATCAGAAAGTCGGGTTCACGGATAATGGATCGCAGACCGGAGAGGATCTCCGAAGGCGGCTGCATAAACAGGCCTACAATGATAAAATAGGCGGGAAACACTGCCAGGAGGAGATAACTCTGACAGAGGGAAAGAGATTTTTTCATGTAGAGCATCCTTTCTTCGATGTAGTATATTAATTTTATTATATCGAAAATACTTGTAACGGTAAAGAAAAATAACAGAAAATAAGAAAAGACTGAACCAAAAGAGTGAAAGTTTCAGCCTTTTTTATTATACAGCAAAATTTCTTTGTGGTGTTGCCCTGTGAAAATACGGAAAATGCCAAAGCGCCCACCCTGGCCAGTATGCCAGAGCGGGCGCTCTGTAAATCAGAAACACGTTCCCGGATTATCAGGATCGGAAATAGGAATCCAGGACCGATGCATCCTTTTTCACCACATAGGTGCTTCCGCCCTTGCCTTCGACATGTTCTACCATGCTGACAAGGAGTACCGGTTTGGATGTGTTTGGATCTGTGGTGAAAACGCTGAACCATCCGATTTCCTGACCTGTCGTTCCCTGTTCGGCCTTCAGCTCCGCCGTTCCGGTTTTACCCGCAAGCTCCATGTCATTCCGATGAGCCGCGTAGCCGGATCCGGCCGGGTTGTTGACAACAGCTTTCAGATCTTCTGTGAGAATCGATGTATTTTCCGAAGAAATAGCGTTTTCGATCCAAACGGTGGACTCTGGCTGATCCTTGTAGATCAGATGCGGCTGGATCATGCTTCCGTTGTTGGAAAAGGCAGTATACATGACAGCCAGATGAAGTGGATTTGCAAGTACCTGGCCCTGGCCATAGCCGCTGTCAGCCAGCTGGATCTCATCGGTGATCTCTCCGTCATTATCATACTGGGACTGGGACATCTTGATTTCAAATGGAACCACATCGTTGAAACCAAACTTGTCCAGCCCGGCTGTAAATTTATCCGCCCCAAGATTTAACGCAGCCTTTGCAAAGAAGATGTTGTCCGAATAGATCAGGGCATTTTCCAGTGTTCCAGGAGCATAGTCCTGGAGAGTAGTGATATAATAGTCACCCCAGCTTGCATCTTTTTGCCAGCTGGTTCCGTTGCTTCCATAATCCTTATTCGGGTCGATGGTTCCATCCGCAAGTCCGATGGCCGCAGTAAACGGTTTCAATGTGGATCCTGGAGCGAATGTCTGGCGGAACCGGTTGTAGAGGGGCTGACTTTCGTCGTTATTCAGCGCATTCCACTGATCAGTAGTAAGGCCGAGAATGAACTGATTTGTGTCGTAGGAAGGCGTGCTAACCAGGGCAAGTACTTCCCCGGTGTATGGATTCATTGCGACAGAGCATCCCTCATCTTCCTGGAACTGATCATATAAGGACTGCTGAAGTGAGATATCGACAGTCAGTCGAATATCCTCACCGTCTGTCTTATTCTGATAGGCAAGGACAGATTTCTGCGCACCGTTTTCGTCTTCAATCACAATCGTATAACCGTTCTGTCCCCGGAGTTCTTTCTCGTATAAAGACTCCAGACCACTTCGACCGATGACGCTGTCCGAAGAGTAGCCCTCCCCGGAGTGCTCTTCCAGATCTTCCGCCGTGACGCTGGAGACATAGCCGATCAGATGTGCGGCGGCATCTCCATACGGATAGCTCCGTACTTCCACAGTAGAGAGCATGACGCCGGAAACTGCAAGGAGCTGACTGCGAAGCTCTTCATCGGAGGTAGCAATGGTTTTCAGCGGGACGAAGGAATCATCTGTCACCCAGTTTTGAGACAACTGGGAATTGATATCATCCGTGGTCATATCAAGAAGCCCGGAGAGCGTCTCCAGATCAGACGAAGGATCTTCGCTCATTTTTCCTGGTACCAGGCCGACGGAATAGGCGGAGCCGGCGCCTGCAAGGACGACATTATTCCTGTCCAGAATCTGACCACGTTTGGCTTCATCGGTGTAGATCCGTACTTTATCTGATGACGTAAGATCTGGAAAGATCATGCTGTCGTCCCAGACAAGAACCGTTCCTTTGTCGCTGTCATGGGTGAACGTTGTGGTATTGTCATAGTTGATTTCTCCGGTCAGGGTCGTCAAGGTGACTGAATAGGAAACGCTGTTGTTGTCCGTGGAACGGATCTTTACATCAATATCTGAACAGCCGATCCCTTCATAAATATTCTGATTCCTGGAAATAAAATCTTT
>CAJFMZ010000081.1 GCA_904393575.1 uncultured Sellimonas sp.
TTCCACTTTTTGCACCTTCCTGTTCTATTCAATATCCTTATTATATGAAATACTTGAAATAAAGTCAAACTTTTCATGTTATTTTGTGTTGTATTTTGTATAATTTCCGCTATAATGGAAACGGTACTTTTTTTATCAGAGGAGGATTCTATGATACTTGCATGCCACAATCTGGAAAAATCATTTGGAGACCAGGTCATTGTAAGACATGGCTCTTTTCATATAGAAGAACACGAGAAAGCGGCTCTGACCGGGTTGAACGGAGCCGGGAAATCCACGATTTTAAAAATGATCACCGGAGAGCTTGCAGCCGATTCCGGCGAGATTATACTGGCAAAAGGGAAAAAACTCGGCTATCTGTCCCAGCACCCAATGACAAACAGCACTCGCACCATCTATGAGGAAATGGAAACAGCGAAACAGTATCTGATTGACCTGGAAATTCAGATTCGGAATATCGAATCGGAACTTCCGTCCCTGGAAGGTGAGGCTCTGGAGCAGCGGCTCTCTACCTACCACAATTTAACTTCCCGGTTTGAACGGGATAATGGATATGCCTACCGCAGCGAGATCACCGGCGTCTTAAAAGGTCTGGGATTTACAGAGGAAGAGTTTGACAAACCTGTATCTTCCCTTTCCGGAGGGCAGCGTACCCGCGTGTCTCTTGGCAAGCTTTTGCTGACGCAGCCGGATATTCTGCTGCTGGACGAGCCGACCAACCATCTGGATCTGCACTCCATCTCCTGGCTTGAGACGTATCTTCTGAATTATTCCGGCGCCGTCCTTATCGTCTCTCACGACCGCTATTTTTTAAACCGTGTCGTAACGAAGATCATCGAAATTGAGGCCGGAATCATCACCACGTATCTTGGAAATTATCAGGATTTTGCCAGAAAAAAGCAGATGCTGCGCGACGCACGACTCAAGGAGTATCTGAATCAGCAGCAGGAAATCAAGCATCAGGAGGCGGTCATTGAAAAGCTGCGCTCTTTCAACCGGGAAAAATCCATCAAACGGGCAGAAAGCCGCGAAAAAATGCTGGCCAAAATCGAACGTATTGAAAAACCCGTCGAGCTGTCCGCAGACATGCATTTAAAACTGGAGCCATCTGTAATCAGCGGGAACGATGTGCTCCGTGTCGAGCATCTCAGCAAATCCTTCCCAGGACAGACGCTTTTTGAAGATATCAGTTTTGAAATCAAACGGGGCGAGCATGTGGCAGTCATCGGTGATAACGGTACAGGGAAAACGACACTTTTAAAAATCTTAAACGAAGTAATTCCTGCGGATTCCGGCACATTTACACTTGGTTCCAATGTCACGATCGGTTACTATGACCAGGAGCATCATGTCCTTCATATGGACAAAACCGTGTTTGATGAAATCTCCGATGATTATCCGTCTCTCACCAATACACAGATCCGGAACATGCTTGCGGCATTTCTCTTTACCGGTGATGATGTCTATAAGCTGATCGGGGATTTAAGCGGCGGAGAGCGGGGCAGAGTTTCCCTGGCAAAACTGATGCTCTCCGAGGCAAACTTTCTCATCCTGGACGAGCCGACCAACCATCTGGACGTCGCTTCCAAGGAGATTCTGGAGCGCGCGTTAAACGACTATACCGGCACCGTCCTCTATGTCTCCCATGACCGGTACTTTATCAACGAAACCGCTACACGGATTCTGGAGCTGGTAAATCAGAAGTTTGTGAATTATATCGGAAATTATGATTATTATCTGGAAAAGAAAGAGGCACTCACTGCCGCTTACGCGGCACCTGCACAGGAGGATGCTTCTGTGTCCGAGTCTTCTGCTTCTTCCGGAAAGCTGGACTGGAAAGCCCAGAAAGAGGCTCAGGCAAAAGAGCGGAAACGTCAGAATGATCTGAAGCGCACGGAGGCACGGATTGAAGAGCTGGAAAAGCGAAGTGAAGCGATCGATGAACTGATGACACATGAGGACGTCTATTCCAATTCCGTCCGCTGCCAGGAGCTGGCAAAGGAGAAAGATGAAATCACATCCGAACTTGAGACGCTCTATGAGCAATGGGAAACGCTTGCAGAATAGAACCACTGATTTTTTCAGAAAGAAGAGGCGAACCGAACGGCCGCCTCTTCTTTCTCTGTTTTTTATGCCAGTCTTTTTGCAACTGCCTTGATAAAATCCTCACTGTTTAATACAACCGGATCCTTCTGTGTTGTGATCAATGCCAGATCTTTTGTCATTTCTCCCGCCTCGATTGTATCAATTACTGCCTTCTCAAGCCGGTCGGCAAAGTCCTGAAGTTCTCTGTTTCCATCCAGTTCACCGCGCTTTCTCAGCGCTCCGCTCCAGGCGAAAATTGTCGCCACAGAATTGGTGGATGTCTCCTCTCCTTTCAGATGCTTGTAATAATGTCTCTGGACAGTTCCATGGGCAGCCTCGTACTCATAATATCCGTCCGGGGAAACAAGGACAGATGTCATCATGGCAAGGGAACCGAATGCTGAGGAAATCATATCACTCATCACATCCCCGTCATAGTTCTTGCAGGCCCAGATATATCCGCCTTCCGACTTCATGACACGGGCAACTGCATCATCGATGAGCGTATAAAAATAGGTGATGCCTGCCTTTTCAAACTGATCTTTAAATTCTGCATCGAAAATCTCCCGGAAAATATCCTTAAATGTATGATCATATTTTTTGGAAATCGTATCTTTTGTGGCAAACCAGAGATCCTGCTTCGTATCCAGCGCATAATGGAAGCAGCTTCTCGCAAAGCTTTCAATGGATTTGTTCAGATTGTGCATGCCCTGAATAATCCCCGGTCCGTCAAACTCGTGGATCAGCTCTCTTGTCTCACTTCCGTCTTCTGCTGTGTATACGAGTTCTGCCTTCCCTTTCCCCGGAATCTTCATTTCCGTCCCTTTATAGACATCTCCATAGGCATGTCTTGCGATCGTGATCGGCTTCTTCCAGTTTTTAACGCACGGTTCAATTCCCTTGACGACGATCGGCGCACGGAAAACGGTCCCGTCCAGGATTGCACGGATGGTCCCGTTTGGGCTCTTCCACATTTCTTTCAGATCGTACTCCTGCATTCTTGCAGCATTCGGAGTAATGGTTGCGCATTTTACAGCCACTTTATACTTTTTCGTCGCCATGGCACTGTCAATCGTCACCTGATCGTTTGTCTCATTCCGATGTTCCAGACCCAGATCATAGTATTCGGTATTCAGGTCGATAAACGGCAGAAGCAGATGATCTTTGATCATCTTCCAGAGAATCCTCGTCATCTCGTCTCCGTCCATCTCCACGATTGGTGTCTGCATCTGTATCTTTTTCATCTTTCTATCCCTTCCTTTCTTACTGTCTCAGATCTCTTCCAGATGTAGATTCTGTACAACATGATGGATATGTTCCTCCATCAAACGCTCCGCCCGGTCCTCATCCTTGTCTCGGATTGCAGACAGGATCCCGGAGTGTTCCTGAATCGATTTCTCCGCCCGGTTCTCCACCTTAACCGACATTCGTCTTGCCATCTGCACATACCGGTGAAAATCCGTCAGAACATTTTTCAGCATCCGGCTCCCACATGCCTCGTACAAAATAAAATGAAACTTTCCATCCAGATTGGAGAGCTGTTCTGTCATCCCCTTCTTCAGATAGAATTCTGAAAGAAGGATCATTTCTTCCATCTCATCGATCTGTTCCTTCGTAATCCGTCTGGTGGCCAGTCTGGCCGCAAGTCCTTCCAGTCTGGACCGAATCATGTAAATATCCTGGACATCCTCCCTGGATATTCCATTAACATATGTTCCCTTGTTCGGAATACTTGTCACCAGACCTTCCAGCTCCAGTTTCCGAAATGCTTCCCTGACCGGAGTCCGGCTGACGCCCAGCTCTCTTCCGACTGCTGTCTCCCTCAGCTCATCGCCTGTTTTGTATTTTCCGGAAAGAATCTGTTCGCTCAATGTTCGGAACACCTTTCCGCTCAAAGAATAGTCCTGATATTCTTCCATAACTGTTACTTCCCTCTTTAAAGACTGATTGATTTCTCCGCGCAGATTTCCGTAATCTTCTCCACCATTTCTTCATCTGTCATCACGGTGACACGTCCGGCATCATACTGTTCATCAACCCATTCTTTGACGGCTGCCACCAGTTCCGAATCTTTGCCCAGTTTCTTCTCCTCAGGCAGTTTATAGTATGTATTAATCCAGTGGGCGATTCCTGCGATACCGGAAGTATTGGAGACGGAAACCACAGCCGGACGGTTCAGAAATTTACCTGTATCAAAAATATTGTAGATCTCTTCGTTTTTCAAAAGCCCATCTGCATGAATGCCTGCTCTTGTCACATTGAAATTCTTTCCGACAAACGGCGTATGCTCCGGAATGTGGTATCCGATTTCCTTTTCATAATACTCGGCAAGCTCTGTAATCACTGTTGTCTCCATACCGTCCAGTGTTCCTCTAAGCTGCGCATATTCAAACACCATTGCCTCCAGCGGCGTGTTTCCGGTCCTCTCCCCGATTCCAAACAAAGAACAGTTTACGCCGCAGGCTCCATAAAGCCAGGCTGTCGTCGCATTGCTGACTGCCTTGTAGAAATCATTGTGTCCATGAAATTCGATCAGCTCACTCGGCACACCTGCATGAACCATGAGGCCGTAAATGATTCCAGGAATCGAACGCGGAATCACTGCCCCAGGATAGTTGACTCCGTATCCCATTGTGTCACAGACGCGGATTTTGATCGGAATCTTGTATTCCTGCATCAGATTCATCAATTCCAGGCAGAACGGAATGACAAATCCGTAAATATCGGATCTTGTAATATCCTCCAGATGACATCTTGGACTGACACCAGTCTCCAGACATTCCCGGATAATGCTCAGATAATGGTCCAGTGCCTGTCTTCTGGTCATTTTCAGTTTATAAAAAATATGATAATCCGAACAGCTCACAAGAATCCCTGTCTCTTTCAGGCCGATCTCCTTTACCATCTCGAAGTCTTTTTTATTTGCACGGATCCAGCTGGTTACCTCCGGAAACTGGTATCCTTTTTCCAGACACTGATACACTGCGTCCCGGTCCTTTTTGCTGTAAAGGAAAAACTCACTCTGGCGGATCTTCCCTTTCGGTCCTCCCAGACGGTGCAGATACTCATAGATCGTCACAATCTGCTCGGTCGTATACGGGGCCCTGGACTGCTGTCCGTCCCGGAATGTCGTATCCGTAATCCAGATTTCATCCGGCATTGAATGTGGAACGATTCGATCATTAAAGGCGATCTTCGGGACTTCATCATATGGAAACAGATTCCGGAAGATATTCGGCTTATCGACATCCACCAATGGATACATATGTTCTTCAAGCTGCAACAGATTATTGTGATGATTCATGTAAACTTTTCTATTATCCATCTTACACACTCCTTTTCGTCTTGTATAATTGTATACAATTATACAACTTGTGTCAACCAGAAGTTTCCAAAAACTGCAGAAAGGACCCTGTTGATACAGGATCCTTTCTGTCAGTATGCGCATCTGCACTATCTTCTGCGCTCATATTTCATTTTCGTTCTGAGGTATTTTTCAAAATCGAGGAATTTCATTTCCATTTCTTTGCCGTTCAAAGCATAATCCATGCTCTGGGCTGCCGCGTCCAGAAATTCCTCCGTGATCTCAGAATGGTTTTTCTGAAGAATCGAGAGTTTCTCCTCGATGGAATCTGCCTCCAGAAACCCAAGAAGCAGTCCTTTTGTATCGGATTGCCCGGCTTTCTGAAACTCTTTTGTAAAGTCAGGAACCGGAACCGCATACATGGTTCCTTCTTTTGTCTCTCTCACAATTACAAGCTCTTCCATTGTCTGCCAGTGCCTTACCGTGCCATCGCAATGATAGAGCTCTCCCTTTTGATCCGCATAAAATGCCCCTGTCTCCGGCAGTTTTTCAGGCAAACCCGCTCCCTCCTTTTATTAGTACAGCTTTGTTGTGACCAGTTTCGGACGGAATCCATGATTCTCCAGCGCCTCCAGAATCTCATGTTTATGCTCGGTTCCGAAGGCTTCCATGGTTACCCGGAGTTCCACCGCCGCATTTCGATTTGTGCTGACAAACTGATTGTGTTCCAGCTTGATGACATTGCCCTGGGCGTCAGCGATTGTCTTGGCCACACGTACAAGTTCTCCCGGCTTGTCCGGAAGAAGAACCGAAACAGAGAAGATCCGGTCTCGCTGAATCAGGCCATGCTGCACGATGGATGCCATTGTAATCACATCCATATTGCCGCCGCTTAAGATACAGACCGCTTTCTTTCCTTCCAGATTCAGCTGTTTGAGTGCCGCAACAGAAAGAAGTCCGGAATTTTCCACTACCATCTTGTGATTCTCAACCATGTCAAGGAATGCGCCGATCAGCTCATCATCATCCACCGTAAGAACCTGGTCGACATTTTTCTGGATATACTCAAATGTCTGGCTTCCCACTCTCTTTACCGCCGTGCCGTCCGCAATGGTATTGGCACTTGGAAGTGTAACCGGCTCTCCCGCTTTCAACGCAGCCTTCATGCTGGCCGCCTCAGATGGCTCGACTCCAATCACTTTGATTTTTGGATTCAGCATTTTGGCAAGCGTGGCAACACCTGCAATCAGTCCGCCTCCTCCAATCGGTACAATGATATAATCCACGGTCGGAAGCTCCTGTACGATCTCCATGGCAATGCTTCCCTGCCCTGTCGCCACATCCAGGTCATCAAACGGATGCACAAAAGTATAACCATGTTCTTCCGCCAGCTGATAGGCCTTCTCGCAGGCATCATCATAGACGTCCCCGTAGAGTACAACATCCGCCCCAAGATTCTTCGTACGGTTGACCTTGATCAGCGGAGTTACGGTAGGCATAACGATCGTTGCCTTGCAGCCGAACATTTTTGCCGCATACGCTACACCCTGGGCATGATTTCCTGCCGATGCCGTAATCAGTCCTTTTTCCTTTTCCTCTTCCGTCAGTGTACTGATTTTATAATAAGCTCCCCGGATCTTGTATGCGCCTGTGTGCTGCATATTTTCCGGTTTCAGATAGATTTTTCCGCCGGTCTCATCACTTAAATACTCACTGTATACCAGTTTAGTCGGGTTTGTCACCTTTTTTACAATCTCGCTTGCTTCTTCAAATTTTTCCAATGTCATCATCGCTGTAACCTTCTTTCCTCTGTGTCATGATTTATTCTGTTTCTTCCGCTTCCTCTGCCGCATGTTCTTCTGTTGTAAACAGTGCGTTGACAAATTCATCGGAATCAAACTTCTGCAAATCATCAATGCTCTCTCCTACTCCGATGTATTTTACCGGAATGCCAAGTTCCGACTGAATAGCGACCACAATTCCCCCTTTTGCAGTTCCATCCATTTTTGTCAGTACAATCCCCGTAATATCTGCCGCTTCCGCAAACTGTTTCGCCTGGGAAAGGGCATTTTGTCCGGTCGTTCCGTCCAAAACAACCAACGTCTCTTTGTATGCGTCCGCATACTCTCTCTCAATGACACGATTGATCTTCTTCAGCTCTTCCATCAGATTCTTTTTATTATGAAGACGTCCTGCAGTATCACACAACAGGACATCCGCCTTTCTTGCCTTTGCAGCCGCAACTGCGTCGTATACGACAGCCGCAGGGTCAGACCCTTCCTGTCCTCCGATAAATTCCGCATTTGCCCGGTCAGCCCATTCTTTTAACTGCTCTCCCGCAGCAGCCCGGAATGTATCCGCAGCAGCAATCACAACTTTCTTTCCTTCTTTTCGAAGCTTTCCTGCAAGCTTTCCGATTGTTGTCGTCTTTCCGACTCCGTTGACCCCGATAACCAGTACAACGGACTTCCGGTTTTCAAACTCATAGGCAGTCTCACCGATCTGCATCTGAGACTTGATGCTGTCAATCAAAAGCTGCTTGCAGTCCGCCGGATCCTTGATATGCTGTTCTTTTACTTTTTCTCTGAGATCGTCAAGAATCGAATAAGTGGCCTTGACACCCAGATCTCCCATAATGAGGATCTCTTCCAGCTCTTCATAAAAGTCCTCATCGATGCTTGAGAACCCGTTAAACAGGCTGTCAAGCCCGGACACGATATTCTGTCTCGTCTTTGTCAGCCCGGATACCAGCCGCCTGAAAAATCCTTTCTTCTCCTCTGCCATTGTCTCTTCTACTCCTTTATACATTATTTGCTCAGCTGATTTTCCAGAAGGTCCACAGAAACCAGGGTGGAAACCCCTTTCTCCTGCATGGTGATTCCGTACAGCCTGTCCGCCGCCGTCATCGTCCCCCTTCTGTGAGTAATCACGATAAACTGTGTATTCTTCGTCAGTCTGTGGAGATACTGGGCAAACCTTGTGACGTTGGAATCATCCAGAGCCGCCTCAATCTCATCCAGCAGACAGAACGGAGATGGTTTCAGATTCTGAATCGCAAACAGAAGCGCGATCGCTGTCAGCGCTTTTTCTCCTCCGGAAAGCTGCATCATATTCTGCAGTTTCTTTCCCGGCGGCTGTGCGATGATACGGATGCCTGCTTCCAGAATATCCTCATCCTCCATAAGCTCCAGGGTTCCTTTTCCTCCCCCAAAAAGCTGCCGGAAAACCTTGTGGAACTCCTCCTTGATTTTCGCGAACTGCTCCTCAAACTGCTTTCTCATGGCAGTATCCAGTTCCTGTACGATCTGCTTTAAGGTCGCCTCCGCCTCGATCAGATCCTCATGCTGATTTTTCAAAAACAGATACCGCTCTTCCAGATTTTTAAAATCCTCAATGGCATTGACATTGACATTGCCAAGTCCCCGGATCTCCGACCGGAGACGCTGGATCTCTTTTTTCATTCCACCAAGATCTCCTGTACTCTCATCCCGGTACTGAAGCGCATGATTATATGTAATCTCATATTCCTCCCACATATAATTCATCTGTTTTTCCATCGTTTCTTCCAGACTTTCTTTTCTTCCGCCCAGTCGAAACGTCTCTTTATCAAGGTCTGAAATCTGTTCCGAAACAGCGTCCCGCCTGCCGAGGAACTCTTTATGCCGTTGGGACAGCGTTTCTCTTTCCGCCGCGTATTTGCTGATCTCCTGCTCAATCTCTTCGATCAGCTCCCCGGCTTCCTGAATCTTCCGTCCCGCCTGCTCCATCTCGTTTTCTTTCTCTTTGATCGCTCGTTTATTGTCTCCCTGATTTTCCTCCAGCAGTTTTTTCTCCTGTGAATACTTTGCATATTCCTGCCAGATACGCTCCTGGTTCTCATTGAGAAAAAGCTCTTTTTGTCCCAGTTCGGCAAAAGCAAGATGTGCTTCCTCCGCCCGCTTTTGCAGGACCTGCTCTTCTTCCTTTTTTTCTTCCAGAAGCGCCTGCTCTTCTTCGGTTTCTTTTTTCAGCTTTTCTTCCAGCTCCTCTGAGGTTCCAAGCTCAATCTCAATGGATTCCTGATTTTCCTGAAGCTCCCGGAGTCTGTTTTCAAAGCCTTCATTTTCTTTTAACAGCGCCGCCTTACGTTCCGTAATGGATTTTTGCCGGCTCTGCACCTGAGACAAATTCATCTTCGCGGTATTCTGCCGGACGTATATCTTCTGCATCTCATCT
>CAJFMZ010000082.1 GCA_904393575.1 uncultured Sellimonas sp.
TTACATTTTCACTAAAACTTATAAATTCTTCCATCTTGGATTTATTCAATATTTCCTTAATCGTTTCAATAAACTTTTCTTTTGTCATGTTCTTTCCCCTTACATATTCCTCTACTTTCTCAATTAACTCTATCACTGTGGCAATCTGCTCTTCTGCCTCATCTCTCGTTGCAAGATAGAAATCATCATAATCGCTCGCATGCCGGATTTCTTCCGCCTCAGCAATTCTTCTTCCTAAAGCTCTTAAAAAATTTCTGTCTTTATATAATTCTTAATAAATTTTGTCCTTTTTCGTTATGCTGCGTCAAACAGTTTTACCCCTTCCCTTTCTATATTTGCGTAAAACGGGTATACGTCCACCCACTTATTAAAATGCTCTTTATTCTTGGCTATCGGCTTGATCTCCAGATCATAATCCATATTAAAATCATAGGTCATGCCCGACAATTCATGCCGATATTTTTTTATGTCCATATCACTCAGATCCAAGAGCACCATAATATCAATATCCGAATCTTCCGTATAATCTCCTCTTGCATAAGAGCCATATAAAATAACTGTTTTCAAATGATCTCCATATATTTTACTGAGCAGTTCCACATACTGCTTTACCAAATCACTTGTTACTGTCGGCATATGAACACCTTCTCTCCTTAAATTCTCATAGGCTCTGACAAACCTTCTCTCGCAACTACTTATATTATACTTGGTTTTGTTCTGTTTCGATAGGCTTTTTTGCTTAGTCGGTTCAAAATCCCGTGACACAGATAACGCAAACAGCCATGACGATACTTGTCAGTACTGTCATGGCTGTATTATATCTTTTATTCTATTCGCTCTTAGTAAAGCTTTGCTCCTGCCGGAATCTTGTCATCTACGATCAGTACATTCAGCCCTTCTCTTCCATCTACAAGGTGCGTTGCTGAAATGATCATACCGCAGGAATCAATTCCCATCATCTTTCTCGGCGGCAGGTTGACAATCGCAATCAATGTCTTTCCTACCAGCTCTTCCGGCTCATAGTAATCGTGGATACCGCTTAAGATCACGCGGTCTTCTCCGCTTCCGTCATCGAGAACGAACTTCAGAAGCTTTTTGCTCTTCGGAACCGCTTCGCACTCTTTGACTTTGACTGCGCGGAAGTCGGATTTGCTGAAGGTATCGAAATCAACCATATCTTTGAATAACGGCTCTACTTCCACATTGGAGAAGTCGTATTCCACCTTCACCGGTGCCGGTTCTGCTTTGGTTTCTGCCTTTTCTGTTTTTCCAGCAGCCTGTGCCGCATTGTTTGCCGCATTCTTTGCCGCACCCTGAGATTTCATGGTCGGGAAGAGCAGTACATCGCGGATCGCTGCGGAATCAGTAAGGAGCATACACATTCTGTCGATACCAAATCCAATACCGCCTGTCGGAGGCATACCGATTTCCAGCGCATTCAGGAAATCTTCATCAGTATGTTCCGCCTCTTCGTCTCCTGCTGCCGCATTGGCATCCTGCTGTGCAAAACGCTCTCTCTGATCGATCGGGTCATTGAGCTCGGAGTAAGCGTTGGCCATCTCCCAGCCGTTCATGAAGAACTCAAAACGCTCTACATAGTCCGGGTTGTCCGGTTTCTTCTTTGTAAGCGGAGAGATCTCAATCGGATGATCCATGACAAAGGTCGGCTGAATCAGATGTTCCTCTACATATTCTTCAAAGAACAGATTCAGGATGTCACCCTTTTTATGTCTCTCTTCATATTCAATCTTATGCTCTTTCGCAAGCTCTCTTGCCTGCTTCAGAGTCTCTACTTCATTCCAGTCGATTCCCGCGTATTTCTTCACGGCATCAACCATGGTGATACGCTCAAACGGCTTGCCAAGATCCATCTCGACTCCGTTGTAAACGATCTTTGTCGTTCCCAGTACATCCTGAGCCACATGACGGTACAGGTTCTCTGTCAGATCCATCATTCCATTGTAATCGGTATATGCCTGATAGAGCTCCATCAGGGTAAATTCCGGATTGTGACGGGTATCCAGACCTTCGTTACGGAATACCCTTCCGATCTCATAGACCCGTTCCAGGCCGCCGACGATCAGACGTTTCAGGTAAAGCTCCAGAGAAATACGAAGCTTGAAGTCCTCGTCCAGCGCGTTGAAATGGGTCTCGAACGGTCTTGCCGCCGCTCCGCCTGCATTTGCCACCAGCATCGGTGTCTCCACTTCCATAAATCCCTGGGAATCCAGATATTTCCGGATACTGCTGATGATTTTGGACCGTTTGATAAAGGTATCCTTTACCTCACGGTTCATGATGAGATCCACATATCTCTGTCTGTATCTCGTGTCTGTGTCCGTCAGGCCGTGGAACTTCTCAGGAAGAATCTGAAGGCTCTTGGACAGCAGCTGTACACTTTCCGCATGGATTGAGATCTCGCCAGTCTTTGTTTTAAAGACCGTTCCCTTGATTCCTACAATATCACCGATATCGAATTTTTTGAAATCTTTATAATGATCTTCTCCGATATTATCTCTTGCAACATAAGACTGGATATCTCCTTCCAGATCCTGAATGTTGCAGAAGGACGCTTTTCCCATCACACGCTTCTGCATGATACGTCCTGCTACGGACACTTCTTTATTTTCCAGTTCCTCGAAATGATCTTTGATCTCCTGGCTGTGATGTGTCACATCATATTTGGTAATCAGGAACGGATCCTCTCCGCGCGCCTGAAGATCCGCCAGTTTCTCACGGCGTACCTTTCTAAGCTGGTTAATATCCTGCTCCTGTGCATTCTTCTGCTGTTCTGCCACTTTTTTCACTCCTTCTTTTCTCCGACAGATCTGTTCCTTTCCTTTTAGATAGAACGATCAATCTTTAATACACTGTATCTGATATTTCCGGCCGGCGTCTCCACATCTACGACATCTCCGACTTTCTTTCCCATCAGGGCCTGGCCCACCGGGGATTCGTTGGAAATCTTGCCCTGGAGGCTGTTTGCCTCTGTGGAACCTACGATTTTGAATTCGATCTCTTCATCATATTCATCGTCATGCACCAGCACAGTACATCCAACGTTGATCTTTTCCAGATCTACTTCTTCTTCTACAACAACCTCAACGTTCTTAAGGATTTTTTCAAGCTCATCGATCCGGGCCTCAATATCTCTTTGTTCATCTTTTGCTGCATCGTATTCTGCGTTTTCTGACAAGTCGCCCTGCTCTCTTGCCTCTTTAATCTTTCCGGCAACTTCCTTCCGCTTTACGACCTTTAAATTTTCAAGTTCATCTTCCAAAGCTTTTAAGCCCGCATAAGTCAATATTGTTTTCTTTTCTTCCATCTTGTTTACCTTCCTTACATAAATGAACTAGTACGCAGCCGGATCTGCTGCAAAAATGGTATGGAATATTCTACTTCCGTAATTTCAATATTATACATAACGGTTCCCGGCATGTCAAGATTTCACCGGGATTCCATCCATTTCCCCCAGGCTTTTTCTCTCTTTCCTTCCTTTTCCAGTCAGAGGCGTTCATTCAAAAGCGCCTCCAGCTCTTCATAGCTTTCCGCATGGTTGATTTCATCCCGAAGCTTTGCGGAATTCGGGAAACCGGTCGTATACCAGGCAACGTGCTTGCGCATCTCGCGGATGGCGGTATAATCGCCTTTGTACTGAATCTGGAGTCTGGCATGACGGAGCATCATCTCTTTGACCTCCCCGGCCGTCCGTTTTTCCGGCTCTTTGCCTGTCTCTTCGTACACAGCCAGATCCCGGAAGATCCACGGATTCCCCTGAGCCGCCCGACCAATCATAATCCCGTCGCAGCCGGTCTCCTCAAACATGTTCCGGGCATCCTTTCCAGAAGCAACATCTCCATTTCCGATCACCGGAATGGAGACCGCCTCCTTTACCTGCCGGATGATATCCCAGTCCGCATGACCGGAGTAGTACTGCTCCCTCGTCCTTCCATGGACAGCCACCGCGGCTCCACCGGCATCCTCGATGATCTTTGCGATTTCCACCGCATTGACATGGTCATCGTCAAATCCTTTCCGGATCTTGACCGTCACCGGCTTTCTGATAGCCTTTGACACCTTGGACACGATCTCATGGACCAGACGCGGGTTCTGCATCAGCGCGGATCCTTCACCATTTTTCACAATTTTCGGCACCGGACACCCCATATTGATGTCCAGAAACGCAAACGGCAGCTCTTCGATCCGTTTTGCGATCTCACTCATGATATCCGGATCAGAACCAAAGAGCTGCAACGAAACCGGAGGCTCTTTTGGATGAATTTCCAGAAGGCTTTTCGTATTTTTGTTTCCATATAAAATTGCTTTTGCACTGACCATCTCCATACAGAGAAGTCCCGCTCCCATTTCCCTGCACAAAAGGCGGAAGGGAAGATCCGTCACCCCCGCCATCGGCGCCAGAATGTAGCGGTTCGCCAGTTCTACATTTCCGATGGTTAATGTTTTCATACTGTTTTTTCTAATCCTCCAGGTCCTCTCCCATAAAAAATACGCGGTAGTATAGCTGAAGCGACTCCAGAAGATCCGCCTTCGTCCTCTGAAGCTCCTTGATCTTCAACGCACTTCCAATATCATCAAACATCGGATCCCCTTCTTCCGATGCGACCTCGAAGCAAAGGGAACCGTCCTCCTCGTATACCAGCGTCAAAATACCGCCCACATCGTGTACATAGAGGACGCACATGATTTTCAGTTCGTCCTTGATATGATCCGGAAGATTGTCGAAATCCGGATTCAGATAATATTTTTCTTCATATGAATTAGCTCCACAGAGCACTACTTTTTCTTCGTACATATTCCTCTTCTCCTGACATTCTCGTTTCCATTCTCTTATACATAACCATAGACACCCCGGACGGATACTTCCCCGGAAGAGATCTCGCAAATTTCCCCGCTGTCCTTTTTAACGATCAGCTCTCCCGTCTCCGTGATCCCGGCAGCCGTGCCGGTCCATTCCTTTCCCGGCTCCAGCACGCAGACCTCTCTTCCTTCATTTACAAGAAGTGTCTCGTACTCGTCCTGAATAAACTCCAGAGACTTTCTCTTCTCAAATTCTTCGTACAGGGACTCAAACTCCTCCAGAAACCGCGCAACGATTTCCTCCCGGCACACCTCACATCCATACTCACATTTCAGGGAAGTCGCCCGGTTTCGGAGCTCCTCAGGAAAGTCCGTCTGATTGCAGTTGATGCCGATCCCGACAATCACATACTCTGTACACTCTCCCTTCATTCCCATCTCCGTCAGAATTCCGCAGATCTTTTTTCCATTGATAATCAGATCATTCGGCCATTTGATCTGCGGCTGCCTCTTGCCAGGACTCTTCACCGCCCTGGCCGCCGCGCAGGCTGCCAGCAGCGTCAGCATCGGCGCCTTCTCCGGCTCAAAATCCGGGCGCAGCAACACCGTCATATAAATATTCTCACCCGCAGGCGACTGCCAGGCTCGCCCTCTCCGGCCACGCCCATCCGTCTGCTGCTCCGCCAGAATCACAAGCCCCGCATCGGCTCCCTCACCCGCCGCAGCCTTCGCTCTCAGATTTGTCGAATCCGCCTCTTCCAGTATCCGGATCTCCCGGCCCATCCAGCCGGTCCGAAGCCTGGAAACAATCTCCTGTCTGCGCATAATCAAGCCACTCCTTTTTACTCTGCCTGCTATTATAACACACCTGTCACAAAACGCAAACCACGAACCTCAAGCTCCTCCCTCCCCATCCACTCCTGCAAACAATTCTGAAAATTTTCATTGGGGACGGGTACCTATTCACAGGTACACGTCCCCAACGA
The DNA here is from genome assembly GCA_904393575.1 of uncultured Sellimonas sp. GTDB lineage: Bacteria > Bacillota > Clostridia > Lachnospirales > Lachnospiraceae > Sellimonas. The sequence continues at coordinate 5,805 of CAJFMZ010000082.1, forward strand.
TGAAATTATACTCTTTATTCAGTTTTTATTCTTCTCCGAGTGTTGCGACCATGACGGCTTTGATGGTGTGGAGTCGGTTTTCTGCTTCGTCGAATACGACGGATGCCGGGCTTTCGAATACGTCTTCTGTGACTTCGTAGCCTTTGACTGCCGGCAGGCAATGCATAAATATAGTTGTGTCTTTTTGTGTCTTTTCCATCAGTTTTCTGTTGACCTGGTAGCGGTGGAGAAGTGCTTTTCTTTCGTCTGTTTTTTCTTCTTCTCCCATGGAGATCCATACGTCTGTGTAAATGACGTCTGCGCCTTCGACTGCGTTGGTGTCATCGCTGATGGTGATGGTGGCTCCGGATGCGTCTGCGTATTCCTGGCATGTGCGGACGAGGGATCTCATTGGCCACAGTTCGGATGGTGCGATCAGGACGAAGTCAATGCCGACTTTGGCGCAGCCGATCATAAGGCTGTTTGCCATATTGTTTCTTCCGTCTCCGATATATACGAATTTCAGTCCTTCAAAGTAATGGAAGTGCTCCTGGATGGTGAGTAGGTCTGCCAGTACCTGGGTCGGATGATAGTCATCTGTCAGGCCGTTCCAGACCGGGACGCCGCTGTACTTGGCGAGGAGTTCTACGTGGGAGTGGCGGAAGCCGCGGAATTCAATGCCGTCGAACATCCGTCCCAGTACTCTTGCCGTATCTTCTACGCTTTCTTTATGTCCAAGCTGGATCTCGTTGCCGCTTAAATAGGTAGGAAATCCTCCTTCATCATTTGCTGCTACGGTAAATGCGCATCTTGTTCTGGTGGATGGTTTTTCAAAAATCAGCGCAATGTTCTTTCCTTCCAGTGCATGACCTTTGATTCCTTTTTTCTTTTTCTCTTTCAGTTCTGCCGCCAGGTTGACCAGGTAACGGATCTCGTCCGGCGTGAAATCTTTCAGTGTTAAAAAGCTTCTTCCTTTTAAATTCATAGTCTTCTCCTCCCTGATTTCTGCCAATATATGGATAAATCCCGGCAGTCCGGGCTCTCCTTTTCTTTTTGCGCAGTGCATCTGCACCAGTTCCAGCAGTTCGTCTTCTGTATAGATTTGATATTTGGGAATCCGGAAATATTTTGCTCCCGCTTCCAGCATGGACAGATACAGCAGTTCATCATCCGCCCCGTGAGGAAGTTTCAGTGTAAACCGGATTTCTCGTTTTTCTTTTTCCCGCAGACCGGACAGAATCTTTTCGTAATCTTCCTTTGTTTTGTCGGAATCCAGATAATAGATTCGTCCTTTGAGTCCATAAATCATCCGTTTGGCGTCATAATATCCGATCTTCAGATTCTGTCTGCTCCGTTTTCCATGAAATTCCAGAATACTTCCAAGGCTTACCCTCGGTGCAATTTCATAGACAGTTGTATCCTCGTCAAGCCGGACTCTCGGCTCGCGTCCAGGGCCATAAATCCGGACGGTGATGATATCCTTGTATCCGCGTTTTACGAGCGAATTCAGAGGGACATTGTTAATGACTCCTCCGTCCAGGTAAGTCTTCCCGTGCAGCGGCTCGTTTTTAAAACCGAGCAGATAGGCACTGGCCAGAAGAAAATCTGCCAGCAGTCCTTCCGGGATCTCGTCCAGAGTCAGATCCAGCTCTTTCATATCGGAGAGCGAAAAAGTGAGCAGGGAAAAATCAATCCCCGCATTCCGGATTGTCTCTTCATCCAGCACCTGATGAATCAGATGCTTCAAAGGTGTGACGTCAATGCCTCCCTCACGGATTCTGAGCATCAGTTCTTTTAGCAGCTCCCGTATTGGCACTTCTTTCTGAAAAAGCCGCTCCATCCAGTCATCGTCCACATTCATGACCTTGGAAAATGTCATTTCATCCCAGATGTGTTCTGCCTTTTTTACGTCTCCCATACAGATCAGCGCACCATTGAGTGCGCCAACAGATGTTCCTGCAATTCCCCGGATCCGGACGCCTGCCTCCGCCAGGGCTTTCCATGCCCCGATCTGGTACGCGCCTCTGGCGCCTCCGCCGTCCAGTACAAGCCCGTATTCTTTCGTCAAATCGATTACAGGTCTCATTCTTTCACTCCTTATGCATTATAATACTCTTTTTTGCATAAAATTACAATCTATATTTTCAACAATCTTTCGTCTTTTTCAACCGTTTTCTTGTTTAAATCATGGATTTACGCGCATTTTCAAAAATTCCGCCTGTAGGCTCTTCTTCTGTTTTCCAATGAATTTTTATAAATCCATACTGTTTCCATACAATTATAAGCCGTTTCCTGCATTCCGTAAAGCAAAAAAGAGCTTCTTTCCAGAAACTCTTTTTGCTGTCTCTATTTTTCTTTCTAACCCCTAGTGGAACCAGTGTGCTCCAATTTTGATTCCTGCATTTACTCCATCCCCAAAATGCAGCGCATTTCCTACCGGACTGACTCCTGAGAGTGCGTCCACCGCTGCCTGGCGGCAGGATGATGGAATGCTGCCGGATGCCAGCACTCTGTCCAGCTTTCCTGTCATGGCCGGTCCGAACTGTCCGCTCTGATAAATAACACCTCTCAGTGTGCCTGCATATCCTGCTTTCAGCCGGTTCATAACAACAGCGCCTACGGCTACCTGTCCATCATACGGCTGGTTTCCTGCCTCGCAGTAGATCAGCGCGGCCAGAAGAGTCGTATCTGCCTCCTGAGCCAGTTTTTTCTGACGCTCTTCCTCAGCTTTTCTGGCTTCTTCCGCTTTTCTTGCTTCCTCGGCCTTTCTTGCCTCTTCCGCTTTCTGCTCTGCCTCTGCTTTCTGCGCTTTTGCAGTTTCTGTATAAGTAAGAAAACTTTCTGAAACATTCTGATCCGTTACAGCTTCCGCTACTACGGTCAGCTTGGCTCCCTGCGGTTCCTCCGGAGCAAATACGGAAGTACCGTCGGATGCGAATACCTGAACACTCATGCTCGCTGTGAGAAGTACTGCGGAAAGAACACCCGCAATAGCTTCTTTTTCCAGACGTCTTCTATGACTGTTCCATGTTTTCATGTTTGTCCTCCTTTTTTACCATCCGCAGGCTCTGTTTCCTGCGCCTTTTTCTCAATCCTTTTTATTGAACCATTAATATATTACACATTGTCGCTCTTATTTATTACAAATATTACGAATTTGTTACAACTTCTTGCGACGGTGTTAATGATAGCAGAGTTTTCTATTTCTGTCAACCTTCGCACTGATTTTAGTCTATTTTTAATATATTTTCTTTTCATTCTATCTCTATTTTTATGCATTTTGTTAATTTCTATTGTTCGACAATTCACGTAAACCATCTGCTTTTTTCTTCTTTTCTTTCTATTTTTTCAATATGAGCAACTTTACTTTGTCACAATAACGTAATATATATTTCTTTTTTCTGTCGCTTTTTTTACAATTATTTCTTAATCATTGCAAATAAGGATTCAAGCCGTAAAAAGCAGAGACATAACAGAAAAAATCAAAAAAAGATCCCGAAAGCGTGAGCTTTCGGGATCCGATCAATCTCTCTTCTTATTCCTGAACGTATGGCATCAGAGCGATGTGTCTTGCTCTCTTGATAGCAACTGTCAGGGCTCTCTGATGTTTCGCACAGTTTCCTGTGATTCTTCTCGGAAGAATCTTTCCTCTTTCGGAAACATATTTTCTTAATTTTGCTACATCTTTGTAATCGATCTCATTGTTTTCTTTTCCACAGAATACACAAACTTTTTTTCTTCTGCGGCCTGGTCTTCTTCTCATCTGAGAATCCGGTTT
>CAJFMZ010000083.1 GCA_904393575.1 uncultured Sellimonas sp.
AAGTATACGAATCACAGGTAAAAGGAGGTGAGGAAGATGAATAAGCATGAGGAAAAGGTACGGGTGTCCAAAGGTACTCTGAAGACAGCCAAACGTCTGTTAGGTTATGTGACCAGCCGTTTTAAAATACAGTTTTTTGCAGTATTTATCTGTATTATCATCAGTTCCATTGCATCGATAGCGGTCTCCCTGTCACTGAAATTCCTTCTGGATGATTTTATCATCCCTTTGATCGGGCAGAAATCGCCGAATTTTTCTGAGCTCTATATGGCTCTTGGTGTGCTTGGAACCATCTTCCTGGCTGGAGTGATTTCTACTTTTATTTATACGAGGCTGATGGTAACAATCGGCCAGGGCGTATTAAAGCAGGTCAGAGATGACATGTTTGAACACATGCAGACACTCCCGATCCGCTATTTTGACCAGAATACAAACGGATCCATTATGAGTCTTTACACCAACGATACGGATACCCTGCGCCAGATGATTAACCAGTCGATTCCGCAGGTGCTGATGTCTTCCATCACGATCGTAGTTACGTTTATTTCGATGGTAGCGCTCAGCCCGATTCTGACTGTTCTTGCTGTCGTCATGATCTTCCTGCTCGTGTTCGTGGCAAAGAAGATCGGAGGAAACAGTGGAAAGTACTTCCTGAAACAGCAGATTGCAATCGCGGACATTACCGGTTTCGTAGAAGAGCGGATGAATGGACAGCGCGTGATCAAAATCTTTAATCATGAGCGTGTTTCGGAAGAAGAGTTCGATGAGCTCAATGAAAAGCTGTACAACAGTGCGGCAAATGCCAATACCTTTGCCAATATGATGGGACCGATCATCGGAAACCTCGGAAATCTGCAATTTGTACTGACTGCGGTACTGGGAGGATTTCTGTCGGTTATCGGCGTAGGGGGAATCACCCTTGGAGTTATGGCTTCCTATCTTCAGTTTACAAAGAGCTTTACCCAGCCGTTTATGCAGGTGGCTCAGCAGTTCAACTCGATTGTCATGGCCCTTGCAGGTGCAGAGCGTATTTTCGCCATGATGGACGAGGAGCCGGAAGTAGACGAAGGATACGTTACTTTGGTGAACGTCCGCAAGGATCAGGATGGCAACTTTATCGAATGCAAAGAAAGAACCGGCATGTGGGCATGGAAACATCCACACCAGGCGGACGGTACTGTGACCTATACAGAGTTGAAAGGCGATGTGCGGTTCTATGACATGACATTTGGATATACCGATGACAAGATGGTACTCCACAATCTGACCCTTTATGCAAAACCGGGACAGAAGATTGCCTTTGTCGGTTCTACCGGAGCAGGAAAGACCACCATCACCAACCTGATCAACCGGTTCTATGATGTACAGGATGGAAAAATCCGTTACGATGGAATCAATATCAATAAGATCAAAAAGTATGATCTGAGACGTTCCCTCGGAATTGTACTGCAGGATACCCATCTCTTTACCGGAACTATTATGGAAAACATCCGGTATGGAAGACTGGACGCGACGGATGAAGATGTCTATGAGGCAGCAAGACTGGCTCATGCAGACCAGTTTATCAACATGCTTCCAAACGGATATCAGACGATGCTGAGCGGAGACGGAGAAGAACTCTCCCAGGGACAGAGACAGCTCCTTGCCATTGCACGGGCAGCTGTATCCAATCCTCCGGTTCTGATTCTGGATGAAGCTACATCCAGCATCGATACCCGTACCGAGAGCATTGTGCAAAAAGGTATGGATAACCTGATGAAAGGACGGACGGTATTTGTCATTGCCCACCGTCTCTCCACCATCCGAAACAGTGACGCGATCATGGTTCTGGAACATGGACGGATCATTGAACGAGGCAGCCATGAAGATCTGATCAAAGAAAAAGGCACTTACTATCAGTTATATACAGGAAAGCTGGAACTGTCATAGACAGAGTGGACTGCCTGAAAAGATACAAAAAGAATTGAGCGAAAGAAGGGCCGGAGGTCCGGCCTTTCTTTCGAAAAAAGAAAAAATGCACTTGACAATTTGGGCTGTTTACGATATAGTAAATAGGCACGCAAGATGTGCTGCCTTGGCTCAGTCGGTAGAGCGTCGCCTTGGTAAGGCGGAGGTCGGCGGTTCAAGTCCGCTAGGCAGCTTAAAAAACTCCTGAGAGATCAGGAGTTTTTTTGATGTTTGGACAACTATTCAGTCATATCTGGAATACATTGAGAAAGAAACTCATCAATAGAAGCCGCTTTGGCAGCAACTTTACTCCAGCAGGTTAAAAGGTCCGGATCTTTTTCAGAAAGAATCCGCTCTTTCAGAGATTCAGAAACATCTCCAAGATCTGACAGAAATGAAAGAACGATTTGGGCTTTCCCTAAACGGATTCCTTCTTCTTTACTGACACGTCGCGTTTCCTGAACATCATAAGCTTCAAAATTCTCAAACAGCATTGCAAAATCCCTCCGTTCGATCTGATCTGCAAAACCAGCAATTTCTTCTTTCGGAACATTAAGACGATGCAGAAGTACAGATATAATTTTAGCAATCAACTGTAAAAGCGAGTCTGGAGAATTACGGCTAATCTCTTCCAAATAACCAGCTGGTACTTCCTGTAATTGCCGGAAATCAGCTGCACTTCTTAATTTATCAATCAGCATTACCAAAGACAGTTCATCTTTTTTGGCAATCAAATCCTGGTTGGAGTACTGAGATAAAGGAACAACGCAGTACTCAAAGCAAGGAATATATTTTCCGAGAATATCAGAAAGTGATGTACGATTATGAAAATTTATGGAAGCAGTCCAATTTCCAGGACCATCGTAGAAAACAATCGGAATAATAGGGGGATACTGAAAGCCTTTGGAAGAAGTGATGCCAGGATGCTGTTTTTCCACACGCTTTGCATAATCTGTGAGAATCAAAACGATATATCTTAAGATCCGAAAGGACATATCGTAATCTACTTTGGACTGATGTTCAATGAGTGTAATTAGAAAAATGGACCCGAATTCAGGACAGCCTTTCAAATGGATTTCTTTGATGGAATCAGAATCTCGCTCTTCATGCCACATAGAAATAAAGCGTTCGGAAATATCGGTGATATCTTCTGGCTGAACGTCTTTTAGAATTTCAATATTCGTATATCCCCGCAAAAATTGCGCACATAAAATGGGATCGCCGAAAATCAGTTTTGCACCGCTATCTTTCACCTTTTTATTGGCCACTTCTGCATCTGAGAAATGGATGGTTTGCTTTTTGTGCATGTCTGTCGAACTGCCAGTGTTCTTTTTCGTAGTTTCCGTCATAAATGTCTCCTTTCTTGAGTGGAATACAGAAAAAACGGACAGACTGCTTCTTACATTGATTGTATCAATGAATACAAAAAAATACAATGATAATCAGACGATTCTCTTCGCTTTTCCTAATATTCCTGTTGGTGAAGTAAAATGTGATCAATTTGGCCGAAGGGCCGGGATTTTCTGCGGGAACTTATGGTTCCCTGGTAGGACAATAGAAAAAAGAAGTCCTGGATAGATCGTTTCAGTATAAAGAAAGAATTGAAAAAAAGCAAGAGCAAAAACAAGAGCGGATTTGAGACTCTGACGGAGAAATGATATAATGAAAATAGTTTTCGTGAGTCAGTGTATGACATTTTATCAGGGGAAAGGAGGCAATTACGTTGAAAGCAATGGTTTATCAGGGAGAGGGAAGAGCTGCGCTTCTTCAGAAGCCCCGCCCGGTCATTCAGAAGTCGACAGATGCTATCGTTCGTGTTACACTTTCGACCATCTGTTCCAGCGATATTCATATTCTGCACGGTGCGGTTCCAAGAGCAGTGCCGGGAGTGACGCTGGGGCATGAGTTTGTCGGAGTGGTAGAAGAGACGGGGAAGGCGGTGCACAGTGTGGCAGTCGGGGACCGTGTGGCGGTCAATGTGGAGACATTCTGCGGAGACTGCTTTTTCTGCAAGAGAGGATATGTCAATAACTGCACGGACCCGGAAGGAGGATGGGCACTGGGATGCCGGATTGACGGCGGACAGGCAGAGTATGCCAGGATTCCTTTTGCCGACCAGGGGCTGACCCGGATTCCGGAGGAAGTAAGCGATGAAGAGGCATTGTTTACCGGGGACCTGCTTTCCACCGGATACTGGGCGGCGCAGATGGTGGAAATCCAAAAAGGAGATACCGTTGTAGTGATCGGAGCCGGACCGGCGGGACTCTGCACCATGCTCTGCGCAAAATTATATGAGCCGGAGCGGATTATTGCAATCGATCAGAGGAAAGAGAGGCTTGCCTTTGCAGAAAAATACGGTATGGCAGACCTCACATTTCTTTCAGAAGATATGGAAAAACTGGAACAGAAGATCCGTTCTTTGACAGACGGACGAGGAGCCGATGCGGTGATCGAAGCGGCAGGAGGAGACAATACATTTGAGATGGCATGGAGGCTGGCACGGCCGAATGCGGTGATCGGTATCGAGGCCATGTACGAAAAACCACAGATCCTTCCGCTCCCGGATATGTACGGGAAAAATCTGATCTGGAAATCCGGCGGAGTAGATGCCTGCCACTGCCAGGAGATTCTGGAACTGATCCGACAGGGAAAGCTGGATTCCAGACCGCTCATAACACACACCTGCAGACTCTCCGAGATTGAACAGGCATATCGGATCTTTGAAGACCACGAAGATGGCGTCATGAAATATGCCGTTTACCCAGACTAACGGATACCAATCCCGGCTTTGAGTTCATTGGGGACGTGTACCTGTGAATCGGAACCTGTCCCCGATGTTCTTTTTGCTTGTGGTTGTTCTTGTTTTATGGTAACATAAAGGTTATGAATTAAATCCTATGAGGAGGGCTTTATGGAGACAACATCAACTGAATCCAGGAATTTTATTGAGCAGGAAATAGACAAAGATTTAAGAGAGGGTGTGTATGATCATGTCTGTACACGGTTTCCTCCGGAGCCGAACGGCTATCTGCATATTGGACACGCGAAGTCGATTCTTTTAAACTATGGACTGGCAAAGGAGTACAATGGGGAATTCCATATGCGGTTTGACGATACAAATCCGACGAAGGAGCGGATGGAGTTTGTGGATTCCATCAAGGAGGATATCCAGTGGCTCGGAGCGGACTGGGGAGATCATCTGTACTTTGCATCTGATTATTTCGATGTCATGTATGAATGCGCGGTGAAGCTGATCAAGAAGGGGAAGGCCTATGTCTGTGATCTGACTCCGGATGAAATCCGGGAATACAGAGGAACGTTGACGGAGCCGGGAAAGGAGAGTCCTTACCGGAACCGTTCTGTGGAGGAAAATCTGGAGCTTTTTGAGAATATGAAGAACGGCGTCTACAAGGATGGAGAGAAGGTGCTCCGTGCCAAGATTGATATGGCATCGCCGAATATCAATATGAGAGATCCGATTCTGTACCGTGTGGCTCACATGACACATCACAATACAGGAGACAAGTGGTGCATTTATCCAATGTACGATTTTGCACATCCGATCGAGGATGCGGTAGAAAAGATTACCCATTCCATCTGTACGCTGGAGTTTGAGGATCACCGGCCGCTGTATGACTGGGTAGTAAGAGAATGCGAATTTGAACATGGACCGAGACAGATTGAGTTTGCCAAGCTGTATCTGACCAATGTGGTGACCGGGAAGCGTTATATCAAAAAGCTGGTAGATGAGAAGATCGTAGATGGATGGGATGATCCGAGACTGGTGACCATTGCCGCACTTCGCAGAAGAGGGTTTACCCCGGAGTCCATTCAGATGTTCGTGGATCTTTGCGGTATTTCCAAGGCACAGAGCTCCGTAGACTATGCGATGCTGGAGTACTGTATCCGGGAGGATCTGAAGCTGAAACGGCCGAGAATGATGGCGGTGCTGGATCCGATCAAGCTTGTGATTGACAACTATCCGGAAGACAAGGTGGAATATCTGGAGGCGGACAACAATCTGGAAAATGAGTCTCTTGGAAAGCGGACAGTGCCGTTTTGCAGAGAACTTTATATCGAGCGGGATGACTTTATGGAAGAGCCGCCGAAGAAATACTTCCGTCTGTTTCCTGGCAACGAGGTGCGCCTGATGAATGCGTACTTTGTGAAGTGTACAGGATGTGAAAAAGACGAAGAGGGCAATGTGACGGTGGTACATTGTACGTACGACCCTGAGACCAAGTGTGGAACCGGGTTTACCGGACGCAAGGTGAAAGGAACGATTCACTGGGTGGCAGCGCCGACGGCGGTCAAGGCAACGGTGCGTCTCTACGAAAACCTGATTGATGAAGAAAAAGGGGTTTACAATAAGGAAGATGGATCCCTGAATCTGAATCCGAATTCTCTGGAAGTCAGAGAATGCTTTGTGGAGCCGAATTTCCAGGAGGCAAAAGCATACGACAGCTTCCAGTTTGTACGCCAGGGATATTTCTGTGTGGATGCAAAAGACTCCAGGCCGGATGCGCTTGTATTCAACAGGATTGTGTCACTGAAAAGCTCATTTAAACTTCCGAAGAAATAAAAATGAATGCATTGACAATAAATCTGGAACCGCACAGTGAGGTTCCTCTTTATGAACAGATTTATCAGTATATTAAAAGAGACATACAGAAAGGGAGGATTTCCCCAGGGGAAAAACTCCCTTCTACCCGTTCTCTGGCAGAGTATCTGGAGGTAAGCAGAAGTACGGTGGAGCTGGCCTATGAACAGCTGGCCTCGGAAGGGTATATTGAATCCGTGCCGTACAAGGGGACGTTTGTGCTGGATGTCAGGGAACTGTACCGTCTGAAGCCAAAGCAGGCGGTACGGCGGGAACCAAAAGAAGAGAAAAAAGACATTTTATACGATTTCTCGCCCAATGGTGTGGATTTGAAGCGGTTTCCCTATCAGGTGTGGAGAAAGCTTTCCAAAGATGTGCTGAGTGAGGATAAGTCCGAGCTGTTCCGGATGGGAGATCCGAAAGGAGAGTATGGACTCAGACGTGCCGTGGCATCTTATCTTCATCAGGCCCGCGGAGTCAACTGTACACCGGAACAGATCATTATCGGGGCCGGAAACGACTATATGCTTCTTCTGCTCCATACCATTCTGGGCCATTCGCACAAGATTGCGTTTGAGAATCCCACATACCGGCAGGCGTATCGGATGTTTGAACGGCTTGGTTATCCGGTCTGTACCGTGGATATGGATAAATACGGGATGGAAGCGGACATCCTGAGAAAAACGGAAGCGGATATTGCCTATGTCATGCCGTCTCATCAGTTTCCCCTTGGTATCGTGATGCCCATCAAAAGGAGGATGGAACTCCTGGAATGGGCGGATGAACAGGCGGGAAGATACCTGATCGAGGACGATTATGACAGTGAATTCCGTTATAAAGGGAAGCCGATCCCGGCTTTGAAAGGATATGATGTATCCGAGAAGGTCATTTACCTGGGCACTTTTTCCAAATCCATTGCCCCTGCAATCCGGATGAGCTACATGGTGCTCCCGGAAACCCTGCTTCAGGTCTACGAAGAGAACTGCCGCTTTATCAGTCCGACCGTGTCCAGAGTTGACCAGATGATTCTGGAGCGCTTTATCGAAGATGGTTATTTTGAGCGTCATCTGAACCGGATGCGTGCGGTCTATAAGAGCCGGCATGATACCTTCCTGAACTGTCTGAAGCCCTTTGCGGGGACCTGCAGAATCTCCGGAGAAAACGCAGGAGTTCATCTGCTTTTGACATTTGAGGACGGAAGGTCCGAAGAAGAGCTGATCCGTCTGGCAAGGGAGGCAAAGGTGGCAGTCTACGGACTTTCTTCCTATGATACCCAGGGAAGCAGAAAACATCAGGCTTCTGTGCTTCTGGGATATGCAAATATGGAAGAAGAAAAGATCAAGGAGGCGGCAGCTGTTTTGAAGAAAGTCTGGCTACCGTAAAATGGAGAAAAAAATTAAGAATTTTATCGAAAATAGGGCTTACAATACGGAAAAATTTGAGTATAATATATACTTGTCTGTAAGAGAAAACTAGATACAGAAACAGGAGAGAAAGCAATGAGAGAGGTATATGTGAACATTGGTTCTGTGGAGAAGGCCAAAGGATTAAATGGAGTTCTTAGAAAATTTGACGGGGATTTTGATCTGGTTCAGGGGAGAGCCACCATTGACGCAAAATCCTTTTTGGGAATCCTCAGCATGGATTTGTCCAAATCTTTGAAGCTTGTCATTCATGACAATGATTCAATCGACATGACACTTTTGAAAGAATATATGGCATAGCGGCAATCTGGAAACGGTGTTGGTTTTCCGTTGACGAACCGCACTTCTTTTTAGTATGATAGGAACAAGACCGGAAGAGAGGCTGAAAGTGTAAAAGAAGAAAGAAGCATCACATTTTGATGCTTCTTTCTTTCCATAAGAAAACCATGCAGGATTACATGTTAACAGGAGAGGAAGAATGGAAAACAGAATTGAAATAACAGATGATATCTATGTAAATGGAGAAAAGCAAAAGATTATATCGGGAAGCATCCACTATTTCCGCGTTGTCCCGGAGTACTGGAGAGACCGGCTGGAAAAATTAAAAGCGATGGGATGCAATACCGTGGAGACGTATGTGGCATGGAATGTCCATGAGCCACGAGAAGGAGAATTCTGCTTTGAAGGAGATTATGATCTCTGCAGATTTCTGGATCTTGCCCAGGAGCTTGGACTTTATGTTATTTTGAGGCCGTCTCCGTATATCTGTGCGGAATGGGAGTTCGGTGGCTTCCCGGCGTGGCTTCTGACAAAGCCTGGAATTCGTCTGCGCTGCGCCAATCCGGTCTATCTGGAGTGCGTAGAGCATTATTATGACCGACTGATCCCGCTGATTGTGCCATATCAGATCACAAAGGGCGGCCCGGTACTGATGCTTCAGGTTGAAAATGAATACGGTTCCTACGGAAACGATAAAGAGTATCTGGAGGCGTTGAAACGTATGATGTCGGAGAGAGGAATTACTGTCCCGTTTGTGACATCAGACGGTCCGGAGAAGCAGTACATGGAGGATGGAAAAACCAACGGCGCATGGCAGACTGCCAATTTCGGATCCAGAGGAGCCGAACGGTTTGCGGAAGTACGGAAGAATATCGGTTCCCAGCCTTTGATGTGTATGGAATTCTGGGATGGATGGTTTGACCACTGGGGACAGGAAGGACACAGCGTAACGGATCTGGAGGAACAGAAAAAATCTCTTCAGGAAATGCTGGACAGAGGAAATGTCAATTTCTATATGTTCCACGGTGGAACAAACTTTGGATTTATGAACGGCTCCAATTATGCCGGAAAGCTTGAGCCGGATGTGACCTCCTATGATTACGATGCCCCTTTGACGGAGGATGGACAGATCACGGAGAAATACCGGGAATTTCAGAAAATCATTTCCGGATTCAGAAAGATACCGGAAGTGAAACTGACAACCCCGATTTCCAGAAAGTCGTATG
>CAJFMZ010000084.1 GCA_904393575.1 uncultured Sellimonas sp.
CGGATCCGGCTGGAAGTCCGTCCATGGCAGATTTATACAAGGATTGAAATTGCAGATACGGGAATCGGAATCGAACCGGAACATTATCATGATATCTTTAAACGATTTTACCGGGCAGAGGAAGCGGCGGGAGAAGAAGGAGTCGGACTGGGACTGTATCTTGCTCAGGAGATCATCCGGCAGGAGAAAGGATATATTACGGTTCGTTCCCAAAAAGGAGAGGGAACCGTATTTTCCGTATTTTTATTAAGTTCATGACAACGGAGGGAGAAGGATTATGGAAATCATTGCAAAGGTGCAGGGGCTTAAGAAATACTATGGTCAGGGAGCCGGACAGGTCAAGGCGCTGAACGGTGTAGATCTGGAAATCGAAAAGGGAAAGTTTACCATGATTATTGGCACCAGCGGGAGCGGAAAGACAACATTGCTGAATCTTCTGGGAGGCCAGGACCGGCCAACCCAGGGGGAGGTATTTGTGGAGGGGACGAGAATTGATGCTTTGAAAGAAGCACAGCTTGCAGTCTACCGGAGAAACAAGGTAGGGTTTATCTATCAGAATTTCAATCTGATTCCCATGCTGACTGTCAGAGAAAATATTTTATTTCCGCTGGATATGGGAGGACAGAAGCCGGATATGAAATTTTTTAAAGAACTCACAGAAACACTGGGACTGAAAGACAGGCTGGATGCCTATCCGGGAGAACTTTCCGGAGGACAGAAGCAGCAGGCGGCGATCGCCAGAGCGCTGCTTCCAAAGCCTGCCCTGGTGCTGGCGGATGAGCCGACTGGAAATCTGGATACCAGGTCCGGACAAAATGTTCTTGGGCTTTTGCGGATGATGAATATTCAGTATCATCAGACACTGGTAATGATTACGCACAATCTGGACATTGCGCAGACGGCGGACCGGATTATCCGGATTGAGGATGGAAAAATTGTAGACAGGGGGATGTGAGATGTCAGTACTTGTCAATACCAACCGGAAAGCATGCCTGCGTCTGGCAGTGAGGGCGGTCCGGGCAAATCGGGTCCGGTCCTTCTTTTTGTGTGCATCCGTGTTTCTTGTAACGGTACTTTATACAGTTGTATTTTACACAGCAGACAGTGTGCAGAATTCCTATCTGTTAAAGGATCAGCAGGAGTACGGATCTACCAGCCACATCGTATTTGACGGCCTAAGTGCACATCAGGCGGAGCGGATTCGTGCGCATGAACTTGTTGCAGACGCTGTGGAACTCCACAGCATTGGAATGTTAAGTGATGAACTCCTGGAATACCGATCCATTCGTCTGGCTGCGGCAGATCAGGAGTATGCCCAGACAGTGAGTGCAGTACCGGAGGCAGGAAGGATGCCGGAACGGGAAGGAGAGATTGCTCTGGATACGAAGACACTGGATTCGCTTGGTATTCCTCACAGGACAGGGACTGAGCTGTCACTGCGCTGGAAAAATCAAAAGGGAGAGGAACGGCAGGATACCTTTACCTTGTGTGGATACTGGTCCGGGGAGACCATGCACACAGAATCCTGTGCCTGGATTGCACCGGAAGAGGCAGAGCGGCTTTTGGAAAGAAGCGGAAAGCAGGAGACGATCACACTTGGAGTGACGCTTCACAGACCGAAGGATCTGGAAGAGCAGGCCAAAAGCATTCTGAGAGATCTGGGACTGGGTGATCTGTCTTATACGACCAATCTGTCTTATAATTCCGCAAGAATGGATACGGCAAACCAGAGAGCGATCAGTTATCTGTTTTCTGCTGTATTTGTAGTAGCTGGAGGATTTTTGCTGATCTATAACATTATGATTGTAGATCTCAGAGAGCGTGCTGCGCTTCTTTGCTCTATGAAGGCACTGGGAATGACGCCAAGGCAGGCGGGACTTTTTACGAGCTTTTATGCGCTTCTCCTGTGCGCGGTTGGAGTACCTTTTGGACTGGTGGCGGGCTTTTTTATTTTTTATCATCTGGCGGGTGGGATCATTGTTTCACTTACGGGACTTACGCTGAACAGAAATCTTTTGCAGGTTTATCCGGCGGTGCTTTCAGTTGGATGCGCAGTTCTGATATCCTGGGCAGGATGCTTTGTTTCTACCTGCCGGATGAACGGATGGATGCCGGCTCAGATTCAGGCATTCTTCAACCAGACTATCAAAAGAAAGAAACGGCGTCGAAAGGAGACCGTTACTGTGACCAGAATGGCATTGGGATCCCTTGGAATGCGCAGACGGAGTTTTTTTGCCGCGGCACTGTCGCTTCTGGTCGCATCGCTTGTCCTGGGGGCATCTTACATCCGTTATATCAGTTATGATGCCGGGTATTATGCGGATGAGATGTATTTAAACGATTATTCGTTTATCGATGCATCCTGTGAGGGAGAATATCAGCGATATAATGAGCAGGCCGGAAATCTGACACAGGAAATGGGAGAACAGATCCGTTCCTTTCCGGGAGTGGAGGAATACGGGGAATTCCTTACACATGAAGTAAAACTTACGGCGGATGACAGACTGAGGAATCTGGTGGTAGATTATTATAATGAGACGGATCCACTGAAAGGGAACATGACCAAAAAAGAGACGATGGAAGGACAGCCGGACTGGATTGCCGGTTTGGATAGACTGGAGCAGACCGGTGTGTATTCCAGTGTGCTGATCGGAGCAGAAGGGCTTGCTATGGATACGGTTCTGTACTATGAGCCTTTGGATGGGACCTTTGATCCAGAGCTTTTTGAAACCGGAGACTATGTGCTGGCAGTGGGAGCTGCTGCACAGGATGGGCTGTCTGCGGCCCCGGCGGGCACCAAAGTCACGATAGGAAAGAAGACATTTACAGTGATGGCAAATCTTCAGGAGTGGGGAATGGTTCCGGCAGGGCAAAACAGCAGAGAAGCAGCCTTCTGTCTGAATTATGTTATGCCGGCGGACACACTGCGCGAGCTGTATCCGGAAACCAATATCCGGCAGATTGTCGTAAATATTGATTCAAAACAGGCCGGCCGGTTTGAGAAGGCCATTGAGCCTTTCAAGGAGGATGAAGGCGTGTATGTGGAGCGAAAACAGGATGAAATTCGTAAATTCCAGCAGTCTGCGGCAGCATCCGTATCCGTTCCTGTGTTTACCGGACTTTTGCTGTTTGGAATCAGTCTTCTTGGTTTCCTGAATGTGATGATTACAAAAGTTCTGGCCAGATATCACGATTTTGCGCTGTATCAAAGTCTGGGAATGCAGAAAAAGCAGATTCGGAAAATGCTTCTGGTTGAGGGTCTGATTCATGCGGTGATCAGTCTGACCGCAACCATGCCGGCAGCGGCGGTCATTCTCTGGTACGGGATGGCGGCTTTTTACAACAGCAACTGGGCCTATATCAGCAACAATGACTGGGCGGTGACGTATGTTTATTCTGTCTGGCCTTTAGCGGCGGTAGGCGTTGTGATCCTTCTGATCTGTCTTCTTGTTCCGCAGTTGTGTCTGGAAAAGACAGAAAAGGAAAGTATCGTAGAACGGATGCGGATCCGGGAATCGTAAAGGTACAAAACTGTACCTTTCCTGTAACGTTATTTTGACTTCCTTCTGATATCCTTGAAATCAGAAAAGGAAACAGGAGGAATACAGATGGATGCGATATTAAAGACATCGGGACTGAAAAAATATTATGGAAAAGGGGAAACACTTGTCAAGGCGCTGGATGGGGTGAATCTGGAGATTGAACGCGGAAAATTTACTGCTATCATTGGAACATCCGGGTCTGGAAAATCTACGCTTTTAAATATGCTTGGAGGTCTGGACACACCTACCGAGGGCAGTATCCGGATAGGAAAGACGGAGCTTGCCGGTCTGGGGAGCGAGGAAGCAACGATCTTTCGGAGAAAGAAGATCGGATTTATTTTTCAGAATTACAATCTGGTACCGGTCTTAAGTGTGTGGGAGAATATTATTCTTCCGATTTCTCTGGACGGACGCAGACCGGACCAGTCGTTTATCATGAAGATTGTCAGGCTTTTAGGATTGGAGAAGAAGCTGGACAGTCTGCCGAATCATCTGTCCGGCGGTCAGCAGCAAAGAGTTGCCATTGCGAGAGCCCTTGCAGCAAGCCGTCTATCATACTGGCGGATGAACCTACAGGGAATCTGGACACGAGGACCAGTGACGATGTGATTGGGCTTTTGAAGATGACCAGTAAGGAATTTCATCAGACGATCGTTATGATTACCCACAATCCGGAAATTGCAAAGATGGCAGATCGTGTGATCCGTATCGAAGACGGCCGGATTGTGCAGCAGTAGGGAGGTGGCGGCTGATGAAAGAAGTGTTTAAACCAATCTCCGTACTGAATGGCCGGCTGTTCCGGAAAAATAAAGGACGCAATGTTGTGGCTGTACTTGCGGTCTTGATGACGACTATGATGTTTACCGCGCTGTTTACTCTGGCTCAGAGTATGCAGAAAAATATGATTGAGATGACTTTCCGGCAGAGCGGGTATGATGCGCAGGTGTCATTGAAAAAGATTACTGAAAAGGAAGCAGCTTTGATTGCGAAACACCCGGATGTGAAAGAGCTCGGAGAGAGTATCGTTCTGGGACTGGCGGAAAATGAAGCTCTGAGAGGACAGCAGGTAGAAATTCGATGGGCAGATGACAGTTATGCCAGACATTCTTTTGCTGAACCGACCACAGGAACGATGCCGGAGAAGTCGGATGAACTGGCTTTGGATACCAGAGTGCTGGATGCGCTTGGGATTCCGCATAAACTGGGGGAGCAGATTACTCTGGAATGGCGAAAAGATCTGTCCAGCAGTGAGATGACATCTTCCACCTTTACTCTCTGTGGCTTCTGGGAAGGCAATGAATCCAGTTATGCAAGCGAAGCATGGGTCTCCAGAAAATATGCAGAAGACATGACAGGAGGAGTGGAAGGTCCGGTATCAGAAGGACAGATCCTTGGCACACATATGGCGCAGGTGACCCTTCAAAGTGACAGGAAGATTGAAGAAACCATGGACCGGATTCTGGCGGATGTCAATCTGACCAATCTGGAGTACGGCATCAATCTGGCCTATACGCCGGAAATGAACGCAGGGGCTTTTGCGGAGGCAATGCCAATGTACCTTGGTATGATACTGGTTTTTCTGGCGGGTTATCTGATCATTTACAATATTTTCCAGATCAGTGTAACAGCAGATGTGCAGTTTTACGGTAAACTTAAGACCCTTGGCACGACAAAGAAACAGATCCGAAAACTGATTTACGGACAGGCGAACAGGATTTGTCTGATCGGTATTCCGATTGGACTCCTGTTTGGCTGGGGGCTGGGAGTCCTTCTTGTTCCGGTTCTTTTGGGAATGATGGAAGGGGAACACACTGTGTCTGCAAGTCCGGTGATTTTTATCGGATCAGCGCTGTTTGCATGGGCAACCGTACTGATTTCCTGCCTGAGACCGGCAAGAATAGCCGGGAAAGTTTCTCCGGTGGAAGCAATGCGGGCAAGTGATGCACCAGACAGGAGGAAGAAAAATACGAAAAAGAGAGGCAACGCATCGATTCGGGAGATGGCATGGGCAAATCTGGGGCGGAACAAAAAAAGGACGGTTCTTGTCATCTGTTCTCTCTCGCTTGGTCTTGTGCTCCTGAGCTGCTTTTATGCGAAAAATGCGGCGTTTGATATGGAGAAATATTTGTCGGATTTGACGATCGCCGATTTTGAGCTGGCGGATGCTTCGGATGAAGATTACACAAGAAACTACGACCCTCATGGCACCACGCTGAATGAAGAACTGGTCAGCCGGGTCGAACATGCCAGGGGCGTGGAGGAAACCGGACACAGCTACTCACATCAGATGATTTGGAAAATGGACGATACGACAGCAGAAAATCTTGCCAAATACTATACGGAAGACCGGTTAAAGGACTGGGCATCCTACGATTCCGAAGGCGCAAAGGCTGCCAGAACATCGATGGAGACAAAAGAAGCCTGTACCACGGTCTTCGGGCTGGATGGAATTCCGCTGGAAGAGATGACTCAGGAAGGGCATGTGATGGCAGGAAACTTTGATCCAAAGAAATTCGCCACGGGGGATTACGTGCTGGCGATAGGACCGGCGGTGGAGCAGGAGGAAGTTTCCAATATGGAAGTGATTCCGGCGCCGTCAGTAGGACAGACCGTAGAGCTGGAAGGAAAAGAATACGAAGTGATGGCAGTGGTGCTTCCGTCCAATCCAGTCGTATCCGGAGCTTCGGAACAGGGGATCACCGGAGGAATCGATCAGGACTTCATTCTTCCGTCGGATATCTTTCAGGAACGATGGCCGGACAATACCATGAGGAAACTCTTTGTCAATGTAGAGGAGGAGGCAGTTCCGGAAATGCAGGAAATGCTGGATGCATATACGGAATCACAGGATCCAACCCTTCCGGTTACGTCCAGACAGTCTATGAGTGAACAGTATGAGGAAGAGACCAGATCCGCATCTGTCATGGGAAATGCCATTAGTGTGATCATCGCACTGGTAGGAGTTCTCAACTTTATCAATTCGATGGTGACAGCGATTGTATCCAGAAAGAGAGAATTTGCCATGATTCAAAGCGTAGGTATGACCAAAAGACAACTTTGCCATATGCTTGTTTATGAAGGACTGGACTATGCAGGACTGACTCTTCTGGCCTCCTATGTGGCAAGCGCCATTGGAGTTGGAGTGGTTGTAAAGGCGATCACGGCAGGGGGGTATTCGACCTTCCACTTTACCTTGCTTCCCCTTGTGATCTGCACGCCAATCATTTTGGCGCTGGCAGTGCTGATTCCGTACTGTTGTTTCCGAAACCTGGAAAAACAAAGTATCGTAGAACGGCTTAGAACAGAATAAACATCAGGAAGACCGAACCAAAGATTCGTTCCGAAAAGCGAGAATCAATGGTTCGGTCTTTTCAGTGGAAATGCATGACGCAGGACGGGGAAGATGCTATAATGGGGATATCTTTACAGACAATAACAGACGGAAAAGGAGAATGACATTATGTTTCGTGAAATGAGAAGAAAACGCCAAATGCTGGGAAAAGAGGAGTGCGAAGAGATCCTGAACAGAGGGACATCCGGAGTACTGGCTCTCCTGGGGGACGATGCATATCCTTACGCAGTTCCGATCAGCTATGTTTATGAAGACGGAAAACTATATTTTCATTCTGCCAGGTCCGGACATAAACTGGATGCGGTCAGAGAGTATCCCAAGGCATCCTTCTGCGTAATTGATCAGGATCAGATTGTTCCGGAAGAATATACGACGTATTTTCGCAGTGTGATTGCTTTTGGCAGCATTCGGATTCTGGAAAATGAAGAAGAAAAACGAAATGCAATCGAAAAACTGGCCATCAGGTATGCACCGGAGGAAAGTGAAGAAAATCGCCAAAAGGCAATTGAGAGGGAATGGACACCCCTTTGCATGCTGGAAATGACAATCGAACATCTGTCAGGAAAAGAAGCGATCGAACTGGTCAAAGCAAAGAAACAGTCTTAGGGGGAAGGCATGACTTTATCTATTTTATTGTCGAAACTTCATTATTGGGAACAGATTCAAAGAGAGGTTCAAAAGGAAATAAAGCGTCAGGGTGAAGCAATGGAGATCCTGGCGGACAAAGCCTATGAGGGAGAAAACTTTCGTTTTTTCCTTTGCGGGCAGTCTCCGATTCTTCGCCTGACCGTCATTACCTATCTGTTGGTTACGAAATACGAAGAGTACAAGAAAATGGGAGTTTCCGAAGACATTATTTTTGAAACATTCCGTGATGTGACACTGCGGGCAGAACTCTATTTTAAGAAAAACGGACAGGTTGGAATCACGGAGGAGGATGTCATCTGGTTCCGGCATATCATGAACGTGGAGATTTTTAAAATCGGATCACTGCAGTTTCAGCCCTTCCAGATGCTTTATTTAGAAAATGAAGAATTGTATACCATTTACTCGGCTGATGCAGAGAAACTAGTTCCATCAGGATGCCCTGTTCTGAACTGTCATGTTCAACGGGGAGTGGATCTGTCTGGTCAATCAGTGGAAAATTCCTTTGTAAAGGCAAAAGCCTTTTTTAAACGGGTCAAACCGGAAACTACATACCGGGTGGTTCTTTGTTACAGCTGGCTTCTGTATCCACAGATGGTGCAAAACCTTTCGGCTACATCCAATATCCGTCGGTTTGCGGAGCAGTTTCAGATCATCGGAACCTGTAAAAACCCGGAGCAGGCGATGGAAAATCTTTTTGATCAGGGCAAAGTGAATGAGTCGGAAGGGCCTACCTTTCTTCAGAAGCTGGCATTAGAGCATACGGAGTTATTCGGGTTTGCCTGTGGAATCAGGCTTTTATAAAGCGTATTATGGTAAATAAAAATGAGAAAAACGGGCGGGAGCCGAAAAGATGGCACCTGCCTGTTTTTTTGAGTCACGGAAATGAAAAAGAGAAGTTCCAATTTTACAGAGTGTACTCGGTATTTAACATAATTCTTACGGTTCTGACATTTTTTCTTGATCTTTGCGTCTTATACTTAAGCGCGTAAAGGAGGGAAGCCAAAATGAAAAAAAGAATTTTAACAGTTATAATGGCGGCATGTATGGTAACAGGTCTTCTTGCAGGATGTGGAAGCAGCTCCGGTGACAATTCCGAAAAAGGAAGTACATCCACAGAAAGTTCTAAGAAGACAGAAGATTTAAGTGGGACGATTACGGCAGCCGGATCATCAGCGTGCTGATTTACCTGAAAACAGGAAGATGGATGACGGATCCGACCAGCGGCATGCGGGCTATGGGCAAACGGGTAATTCAGGAATTTGCCGAAAACCTGAACTATGTCGCGGAACCGGATGCGCTGACCTATCTGTTAAGAAGAAAATACCGGGTCAGGGAAACGCCGGTCAAAATGGAAAAACGGGAAAAAGGAGAAAGCTATTTTACCAGTCCCATCAAATCCATTCAATACATGGTCAACGTGATTCTCAGTATTTTGTTGATTCAGTGGTAAGGCGGTGAACATTCATGAATTGGGGATTGCAGACGAGCCTGCTGATCGGTTCGCTGGGAACGCTTCTGTTTATCATTCTGACAGCGCGAAAGATCAGAATGAACATTCGCTATACGGTCGTGTGGATTGTCTGGGTCATCGCCGTGATGATTCTGAGTCTGTTTCCCACGCTGATCGATCAGATTTCCGCGATACTGGGAATTGCGACGCCAGTCAACGCGGTTTTGCTCATTTTCATTTTTCTGGCTTATCTGATGAATTACTATCTGTTCTACAAGGTTTCTCAGCAGAATGAACAGATTCGTTCTCTGACCTATGAACTTGCCCGGCTGAGAAAGGAAATCCATGAGAAAAAATAGAATACTGG
>CAJFMZ010000085.1 GCA_904393575.1 uncultured Sellimonas sp.
GATGTGGCGCCGATGCCCTTCAAACAGGTACAGGAAGTGCTGGAGGAGGCATACGGATGTCCGTATTCGGAAATCTTTTCCTGGATTGATCCGGAGCCTCTTGGCTCTGCATCGATCGCCCAGGTGCACAAGGCAGTCCTGAAAACAGGGGAAGATGTGGTGGTGAAAGTCCAAAGACAGGGAATCTATGATATCATGTCACGGGACATCGGACTGCTGCACAAGGCAGTCCGTCTGCTTCCACCTATCAGCATGAAAGGGCTTGTGGATCTGGACATGGTGCTGGATGAGCTCTGGAGCGTCACGCAGGAGGAGATGAATTTCCTGATCGAAGCTGCCAACATGGAGGAATTTGCAAAAAAGAATGAAGAGGTGGCCTTTGTTGGAACGCCGGCTCTTTATAAGGAGTATACGACAACTCATGTTCTGGTGATGGAATATATTGATGGTTTTGGAATCGATGAGAAGGAAAAGCTGATAGAGAACGGATACGATCTGAGAGAAATCGGGACCAAACTGGTAGATAACTATATCAAACAGGTAATGGACGACGGATTCTTTCATGCGGATCCCCATCCGGGCAATGTCCGGATCCGGGACGGAAAGATTATCTGGATTGACATGGGGATGATGGGCCGCCTGACTGAGCGGGATAAAGATCTGATCGCCGAGGCGGTAAAAGGAGTGGCGGCCAATGACGTTGCGTTGATACTGGAAGTAGTCATGGCCCTGGGAGAATTTCAGGGGAGACCGGATCAGAGTGAGCTGTACCGTGATATCGGAGATCTTCTGTCCAAGTACGGAACGGTGGACATGGGGAATATCGATCTGGCAGATGTAATCCAGGATCTGATGGAAGTCATGAAGAAGAATAAAATCCGGATGCCTCACGGTCTGACAATGCTTGCGCGGGGACTGACTCACATGGAAGGAGTTCTGGCGGACCTTGCGCCGGAGATTAATATGGTAGATATTGCAGCGGCGCGGATGGCAGGTGACTACTATCTGGACAGGAACTGGAAGAAAGCGCTCAAGAAAAATGCAAGAAGCATCTACCGTTCCCTTCACAAAGCCCTGGATATTCCGGCACTGACGGCAGATATCATGCACGGATTTCTGAAAGGGCAGAACCGGATCAATCTGGATCTTCATGCCACAGACGATCTGAATGCCATGTTAAGCCGGATCGTAAAACGGCTTGTGATGGGATTCATTGCGACGGCGCTGCTGATCAGTTCCAGCATTATCTGTACAACCGATATGAAACCAAAGATCTGGGGGATTCCGGCACTTGGAGCTTTTGGCTATATTCTGGCACTTGGAATGGCTCTGTTTATTTTTCTAAGTCACATGCATCTGCGGAAATAAACAGACAGAAAGAATTGTAGGTTTCAGGAAAATCGTTTATACTATATCTGTACAGGAACGATAACAGAAAGGAACGATATAGATCATGAGTGATGTAAAGAAAAATGAAACAGCAGCCGGCCGCCAGGAGATGATCCGGACGATTCAGAAGGCATCGGAGATATATACGATTGCATCCGGATGTACCAGAATGCCATATGTTGTCTGTGATCCGGATACCTTCGATGATGAAATTTTTGTATTTCTGAAGCTGGAAGATGCCCAGGAGGCGGCGAAAGCCCTTATGGAGAAAAAGGAGCCGGTCAGTCTTGTGAAAGTAGAGAACAGCCAGCTTCTGCGTTTCTTTTCCAATCTGTATACCATGGGAGTCAACTGTGTGGTTGCCGCACCGAATACAGAGCAGGAGGTTCGCTTCCAGCTCCGGGAGATTGTACATAGAGCTGAGGATAAGGAGATCCCGGAAGGGAAGATCCGTGTGGAAAATCCGGAGCTTGTTCTGACCGCAATTTACCTGATGCAGAAGACCAGGAGACTTCAGGTTGGAGAAGGAGAGACGGAAATTAAAGATTTGCAGGATGAAGTGATGGCTCATTTTTCCAGAGGACGCTATATAGTGGCGTTTGAGGCTGATAAGGGGATTCCGCTTCTGAAGGATAAGAAAGGGGATGCCTATCAGCCGGTATTTACGGATATTCTGGAATTTCAGAAGTTTAACAGATCCAATCATTTCCGGACAGCAGTGATTCCGGCGGAAAAGATACCGGATCTTCTGGCACCGGAAACCAGAGGCGTGACGATCAATCCGATGAGTGTGAATTTACAGCTTCAGATTCGAAAAAAGAAAAACTGATTCCATCGTTCACTTACAGACGGGAAGGAGTGTGTGCATATGACGAATCATACCATTATAACCATTGGCAGACAATTTGGAAGCGGAGGACATGAGGTGGGCAACCGCCTTTCGGAACGTCTGAATATTCCACTGTATGACAACAATCTGATTTCCATGGCTGCGCATGAACTGTCAATCAGCCAGGAAGCAGCAGAAAAGGTAGACGAGACGATCCTGGGCAAATTTCTTTCCGCATATGTGGTAAATATGCGTGATTACACTGTATTTATCAATGACAGCAACGAATCTGTACCGTTAAGCGACAAGGTTTACGAAGTACAGTCCAGCATTATCACCCGTCTTTCTGAGAGAGGACCGTGTATCTTTGTAGGAAGATGTGCAGATTACATTTTAGGAGACTACAGCAACTGCATTCATACGTTCATCTACGCTTACAAAGAAGACCGGATCCGACGGATTATGAAGATCTACGGCCTGGATTCCAAACAGGCGTGGGATCGGATTAAAAAGATGGACCGGGACAGAAAGACATATTATGAAGCGCATACCGGAAGAGAATGGGGAAGCATCGAGGCTCATGGAATGCTTTTCAATGCAAGCCTTCTTGGAATTGAGGGCGTGACAGATGCTCTGGAAGCGATTTACCGGAAATGGGAATCGAATGTCAAATAAAACAAAATGCTCACAGATTTCTTAATTTTTTGTGAAAACAAAGCAGACCGAAAGCTGGAAACCTGAGCAAACACGGGATTTGCCGGGAATCCGGCTTTCTTTTTGCGGCTTTTTTTGCAGCTCCCCGGCTTGACTTCTTTTCCAGATACGGGATATAATCTAACGAGGGAATAAATAAGAGAAAAGGGAAGATGAATGATGTCAAAAATGAGCCGTCAGGAAAGACAGGCCTACGACCAGGCTATGAAGAGACGTAAAAAGCAGAGCAGCTCCGGAAGACGTTCCAGAAGTCGGTATACGGATTACGATGGAAATGAAATAGACGAAAGCTATATTCGGAACAGGAGAAACGGCCGGTATACCGGATATGATACATATGATCGTTACAGTGATTATGATGACTACAATGGATATGACGATTATGATGACGATTACGATGATTATGACTATGAGGAAAGACCAAGGAGAACCCGGATGCCGGAAGATCTCGGCTTTGGCTATCCAAAGGAGAGAAAATCTTCCAGAAGACGGGGAACGGAGGATGATTACTCTGGTACAGGCAGGAGAAACCGGAAGAAAAACGGGAAACTGATCCTGCTGATCCAGTTGATTGCAACTGCTGTATTTTTAGCATCGGCGGTCTATCTGGGTATGATCCCGTGGCTGTATCTGGGGATCGGGGCGGTTGTCCTGTTAATATTGGCACTCCTGATTTACCGGATGCAGAATGGGTTCCGCAAAAAGCGGTTCCTGGGAGGGCTCCTTGGACTTCTGATCAGTGCAGTCCTTTTGGTGGCTGCATTTTATATGTTTGAGGTCCGCTCCGCGTTAAATGATATCACGGATGGCAATGAGGCACCGGAATTAAAGGAAACAGCAGCGTCTATCGATGTTTCCAAGGATCCGTTCAGCGTGTATATCAGTGGAATTGACGTATACGGTGATATTACCCAGCAAAGCCGAAGCGATGTCAATATTATTGCAACGGTAAATCCGAAGACAAAGCAGATCCTTCTTGTGACAACGCCGCGGGATTATTATGTACCGATTCCGGGAGTATCCGGAGGGTATCCGGACAAGCTGACTCATGCCGGAACCTATGGAATTGCAACGTCCATGGCAACACTGGAAGAGCTGTACGATGTAGATATTCCATTTTATGTACGTGTCAACTTTACCTCATTGATCGAGATGGTAGACACCCTTGGAGGTATCGATGTGGATTCTGAGCTTGCCTTTACGACAGGAGACGAGTCCGGTATGGTTGTCGATGTCAAAGAGGGAACCAATCATTTTAACGGTAAGGAAGCATTGGCATTCTGCCGGGAGCGTCATGCTCTGGCAGACGGAGATAATCAGAGAGGAAAGAATCAGCAGGCGGTGATTGAAGCTATGCTGAAAAAGGCTGCGTCTCCATCCATTTTGATCAAAGGGCCTCGTCTGATAGATCAGGTCAGCGGCAATACTGAGACAAATATGTCCACAAGCCAGCTGCAGGAACTGGTCAGAGTACAACTGGCGGGAATGAATGGATGGAATGTTGTATCTGTAGCGGCGGAGGGAACATCCTCCTCGGAATATTGTTATTCTTATTCCGGAGGACCGCTTTCCGTTATTATACCGGATGATGCATCGGTCGCTTCTATTCAGGAAAAGATCAATGCAGTAGAAGCGGGAGAGACCATTTCAAAATAAGAGAAAAAACGGATGGCCGGGAAGAAAGTGAGAATTTCTTCCCGGCCATTTTTGTACTGGAAGAGGAGAAATGATCCTGTTACAATAAGATTAAAAGGAAGGAAAGAAGGTGTTTCCATGCGGATCAAGGATATCCGTATCCGAAATTTTAAATCCATCCGGGAGATTCATATCCCGGATGTGGAACAGGCTCTGATCCTGGTAGGACAGAACAGCACAGGAAAGACAGCGATTCTGGATGCGATCCGGGCCGCCGGAGGCATCTACCGTGTACAGCCGGAAGATTTTCGGGAAGACTACCCGAATATTGAGATTATGCTTACCTTTTCACTGGATGAAGAGGATCTGGAGCGGTTTCATCAATGTGGACTGGTCAGTTCCTACAGACGGTATGATTCCTGGTATCGGGATTTTTGCAGAAAGCTCCCTTCTTATCAAAATAGAGAAGTGACATTTGAGTGTACGATCAACAGAGATGGAAAAGTCCGCTATGGAGATGGACTGACCAAGCATAATCGCTATATCCCCATGATTTTCCCGAAAATCTACTATATCGATGCGCAGAGGGATCTGGAAAATTTCGAGGAGGATCTCTGGATGATGCAGGAGGATGATCTGATAAAAAGGATGCGCTCCGGCAGCTGTATGTTTGATATGGCGAAAGTCTGCAATCACTGCTTTTCCTGTATTGGCCTGATCCACAAGAAGAAAACCGCAGAGCTGAATGCGTTTGAAGCTGCAAAACTGCTGGAATACAAGCTCTACCAGTTGAATCTGGACAGCTTTTCTCAGCGGGTAAACGCCAATTTTCGTAAAAACGGTGGAAAAGAGACAATCCGTTATTCCATGAACCGGGATATGGATCAGATGCTGTCCGTTACGACAGAAATCTGCAGAGACGATCAGACCGGAGCCAGAAGCATTGACAGTATGGGAAAAGGAATGCGGAGCATCTATATGCTCTCACTGCTGGAGACCTGTGAGGAGACGAAAGAGGCAGGAACCGATCTGATTCTGGTGGAAGATCCTGAGATCTTTCTGCACCCGAAGTTGCAGAAGGTAACAGGGGACATCCTTTACCGGCTTTCCAGAAAGAGTCAGGTGATTTTTTCCACCCATGCGCCGAACCTTCTGGCAAACTTTAACAGCAGACAGATCCGACAGGTATTGATCGGAAAGGATGGGGCTTCCGAAGTCCGGGAGAAGACTGATATCAGCGAAGTCCTGGATGATCTGGGATATTCGGCTAATGACCTTATGAATGTGAATTTCGTTTTCATTGTGGAAGGGAAACAGGACAAGAGCAGACTGCCCCTTCTGATCCGGAAGTACTATGATGAGACGTACGAAGAAGACGGTACCCTTTCCAGAATCGCCATTATTACCACAAACAGTTGTACCAATATCAAGACGTATGCAAATTTGAAATATATGAATCAGATTTATCTGAGGGACAATTTCCTGATGATCCGGGACGGAGACGGAAAGGATCCAGGGGAGCTGAAGCGTCAGCTCTGCAGATATTATGAAGAGCGCAATCAGGAAGATGTGGACCGGCTCCCGCGGGTGACAGAGAAAAACGTACTTATTCTGAAGTATTATTCGTTTGAAAATTATTTTCTCAATCCTTCTGTCATGGCTAAGCTTGGCATCGTATCGTCGGAAGAAGCCTTTTATGAAATTTTTCTGGAAAAATGGAAGGAGTATCTGCATAAAATACGAAGCGGGAAAAAACTACTGGAAGTACTGGGAGAAGATTTGAAAACGACGGAAGACGTGAAAAAGCATATGGAGGAAATCCGAATTCATCTCAGAGGGCACAATCTTTATGATATTTATTATGGAAAGTATAAAAAGCAGGAGACAGAACTGCTGAAAAATTATATTGATCTGGCGCCAAGAGAAGACTTTCAGGATATTCTGGATTCCATTGACCGGTTTATCTATTTTGAAAGCAGAGCCAGGAAACGATGATTAGGATTCCGGCTCTGCCTGAAGCTTCTGATGATAGGAATTTACGATCTCTTTCATTGTGACAGACTGAAGACTGGCCTTAAGATCATTCCGGATTTTACAGTAGGAGGATTCCAGTACATCATGGATGTTCCGGCCTACAGGGCAAAGTTGGGACGGCATGGAATGAATACCGATCAGCTTCTCCAGCGCATCCGGCTCTACCGCCATATAGATCCGGTACAGCGTGATTTCCTCCAGAGGACAGGCAAGGGTGGCTCCGCCGGTACCGGTACGTACATGGAGCATATGGTCCTTTTTCAGTGCACTGATAATGCTCCGGATCGCGGCTGGATTGCAGCCGGTAGAACGGCCGAGTAATTCACTTGTAACACGCGTCTGACCGCCGTATTCACTGATGAAGACAAGACAGTGAATTGCAATCGAACACTTGGTACTGATATGCATAAACATTCCTCCTGTTCTTAATTCTATTTTATCATAACATGTGATTTCTGAAGTGTAAATATTGACGATGTATGAAAACAAAGTTATAATCAATAGTAGGTGTAAATCTAAAAATTACATAAAGGAGGAAGAAAAGATGCGTGTTGTAAAAATAGTATTCAGTCCGACTGGAGGAACCGAAAAAGCGGCAGAAAAGCTGATGGAAGTCTGGGATCAGAAGGTGGAAACAGTAAATATGATGGAATATGGGAAAAATTTTTCCAATATCCGTTTGACAGACGAAGATGTAGCGGTATTTGCCGTCCCTTCTTTCGGAGGACGGGTTCCGGCGGTGGCCGCACAGCGTTTCTCTAAGATCCAGGGAAATGGAGCGGCCTGTATCCTGCTTTGTGTGTATGGAAACCGGGCTTATGATGATACGCTGGCCGAAATGGAAGATCTGGCCAAGACATCCGGTTTTCGGACAGTGGCGGCCGTGGCTGCAGTGGCGGAGCATTCTATCGCCCGTCAGTATGCGTCCGGACGTCCGGATGAAACGGACACAGAACATCTGCATGGATTTGGGGAACAGATCTGGCAGAAACTTCAGAAAGGAACCCGCTCGATGACAGAAACGATCCCAGGAAACCGTCCGTACCGGGAGGCAGGCGGCGGAGGAATGATTCCTATGCCGACAGATGCATGTGTGAAATGTGGAGCCTGCGCTGCAAAGTGCCCGGTGCGTGCTATTGATCCGAAAGACCCGTCAAAGGTCCGGGAAGAAGACTGTATCTCCTGTATGGGATGTATCGCAGCATGTCCGCACAGCGCAAGAGCACTGAATCCTATGGCAGTGGCAAAAGTAGGAGAAATGTTGCAGCCGGTATGTTCCGTAAGAAAAGAGTGTGAATTGTACCTGTAGTTTTTCCAGGCAAACTGGGAAAGAAATGTGAAAAAGCAGAAAGGGGCGGAAAGCATGAAGAAAGAATTCCTTGAAAACCAGATGAAACAGTTTGTAATGAAAAGCAGTCTGAATTATGTATCCGGGGAGGATGCGATTGCGCCTGAATATGCAGGACTTCAAATGTACGACGCCCCTATCTGGGGATATGCAGATGGAAAGGATCCCATGTTCAAAGATCTGAAGAAGGAGGAAGCGGTAGGACCTCAGTTTCTTCTTCCTGAGGAATGGCTGCCAGGCGCACAAAGTGTGATCAGCTTCTTCCTTCCGTTTACCGAGGAAGTCAAAAAAAGCAACTGGACAGACGGTCCGGAGCCATCCCCTCAGTGGCTCCATGCAAGAATTGAGGGACAGAGATTTGTAATCGCTGTCTGCAATGAGATCCGCAGATTACTGATGGAAGAGAACATTGACAGTGTGATTCCGGCATCCGACCCAAGATTTGAAAGCGTGACAAAGCCAAATCCCGGAGGAACAGAAAAGTGGAATGGAGCGTCCTACACGAGCAACTGGTCAGAACGGCATGTGGCTTATGTCAGTGGCCTTGGGACATTTGGCCTTTCGAAAGGCCTGATTACGGAGAAAGGAATTGCCGGAAGGCTGGGAAGCCTTATTGTCAGCGCAAAATTTGAACCCCGCAGGAGAGCATACACCGGGATTTATGAGTACTGTACCCGGTGCGGTGCATGTATCAGGCGGTGCCCGGCAGGGGCGATCTCTCTGGAGAAGGGAAAGGAGCACCCGCCTTGCGATGCATTTCTGGAAGCGTCAAAGAAAAAATACGCTCCTCGGTACGGATGCGGAAAATGCCAGACAAAAGTACCGTGCGAAAGCAGGATCCCGAAAAAGAGGGCGTAACCAGTGGTTATCTTGTGATACGGGGCGAAAATACCAGAATGAGTTAAGGTTGATCAGTTCCTAATGGCAGACCCTTTGCGTTTTTTACATTGTTTTCCTGAGTGAGATGGTTGTTCGATTCTTTTTAAGTACAGAACAAATTCGAATGTTTGTTCTGTACTTTCTTTTTATACTTTGCTATAATAGCGGAAGAGAATGAAAATACTAGATTCATAAAAGAGATTTACTATGGATCATTTATAAGAGCTCAGGCATTAAAATAAGGTAACGTAGTTTTAGGG
>CAJFMZ010000086.1 GCA_904393575.1 uncultured Sellimonas sp.
AGAGATTCTCCTTTATTACGGAGAACCAAGCCCTTACAGCGGCCTGAATGAAATTTTTCTGGAATTCCTCCCTGCAGAGGAGTATGTCAACAGCGGAGAGTGGAATCTGATCCTGATACCGGAGCGCATCGTCACTGGACAGTATGAAATGTGGCTTCCAGCCAGCTATACCTTGAATGAAGGTACAGCCTTCTTTTATCCCACGGAAGAACGCACTCTGACCATTCCCTCCACAGCCTCCAGGGTGCTGACCGTGGGTGCCTACGATGCCGCCACTATGACATATGCGGATTTTTCCGGCAGGGGAAGAGAAAATCCGGATGCCCCCAAACCCGACCTTGCCGCACCCGGCGTCAATGTCATTTCCGTACAGGGGGAAAACGGCTATGCGGCCTTTACAGGTACATCCTTTGCTACCCCTTTTGCGGCAGGGGGAGCGGCCCTTCTGATGGAATGGGGCATCGTAAGAAAGCAGGATCCGTTTTTATATGGAGAAAAAGCAAAAGCATATTTAAGAAGAGGAGCCAGACAGCTTCCGGGCTTTGCCTCCTGGCCCAATAATCAGTTGGGATACGGCACGCTCTGTATCCGGGACAGCATTCCCGAAACCAGAATTTCGTGAATATAGACAGTTTTATAACAAGCTTTTTGGTATAATATACAAAAAAAGGACTTGATAAGAAAAAACTATTATCCATTTTGATACGTGCTGTAGGATTTTGAAACTTATAGGTTATATTTATGACAGTTAGAAAAAGAGGAAAAAAATCTATAAGATGGCATGTAAAGGAGGAAAATAGTATGATGACAATCTTATCGGGAGTAGGGATGCTTTTGCTGACACTGGCGGTGTTCTCTCTCTTCAGTATGAAAATGCCGAAAGGCTCTCTTGCCATGAGCGGTATGGCAAATGCGGCTGTAGCCACATTCCTTGTGGAGGCAATTCATAAATATATTTCCGGCGACCTTTTTGGCATTTCCTTTTTCAAAAGTGTGGGTGAGAACGCAGGTGGATTTGGCGGTGTGGCAGCAGCAATCGCAGTGCCGCTCAGCATGGGAACCAATCCGGTGCTGGCCATCGCAGCCGGCGTCGTGCTTGGACAGTTTGGGATTCTCCCAGGCTTTATCGCAGGTTATGTAGTAGGACTGCTTTCTCAGGTCATTGAAAAGTATCTCCCGGAAGGCGTAGACGTGATCGCAGGCGCCCTGATCGTGGCTCCGGTTTCTCTGCTTGTGGCAACGGCGGCGGACCCGCTTGTCAATATGACACTTGCCCAGATCGGTGGAACCATTACGGCAGCAGCAGAGCAGTCTCCGCTGGTTATGGGATTTTTGCTGGGCGGTATCATGAAGATGATCTGTACTTCTCCTCTGAGTTCCATGGCACTGACGGCCATGATCGGTCTGGACGGCCTGGCCATGGGAATCGCAGCAATCGCCTGTGTGGGCGGATCCTTTACAAATGGGATTGTATTCAAACGTCTGAAGCTTGGAGACAAGAGCAATATTATGGCAGTCATGATGGAGCCTCTGACACAGGCGCCGATCATCACAGCCAATCCGATTCCGATCTACGGCTCCAACTTCTTTGGCGGCGGACTTGCAGGCGTTTCTGCCGCAGTGTTCCACATCATCAACAATGCACCTGGTACAGCGTCACCGATTCCGGGACTTCTGGCACCGTTTGCATTTAACGATCCGGTGAAGGTAGTGCTGGCGGTTATTTTTGCCGCAATCGGCGGATCTCTTGCAGGACTTGTGGGCAGTCAGATTTTCAAAAAGCATTACGAAAAGAAAGCGGAACAAGAACAAAAAGCTGCAGACACTCTGATTCCGGAGCCGGCAGCAGAATAAAGAAAAGAGAATCCTGTGAAGGATTTGCCCGGAACGGCAGATCAAGACACAGGATTCTCTTTTTTTGAGAGTTAGAGAGTTTCACAATAACAAAGCAGGGCATTGAGAAAATTCCGGATTTTTACATTGCCGTGCCGGTCAGATTTCCCGCGGATATAGTCCATCTCCCGCCGGACCTGCTCAAAATTGTAGAGGGTATTGGAAAATTCCGTGAAAACTTCGTTCGTATAGTCTTCCAGCCCCAGATGGGCCAGATTGACAAGCCCTGTGGAGGCAGCCCTCCTGATCCGCTGCTCTACGGATTTCGGATTATCGCTGAACCGGGATAAAAAACTGCCAAGGGTCTGTTGCTCCAGTGTTTCCCCCTGGTCATGAAGATAGGTCAGCAAAGAGAGGATATCCTTGCTTCCCAGCTCTCCGATGATACCAAGCTTCTGGAGCACACCTGTGAGACGCCCATGGAAATTCTCGGACTGTGGAGAAAAAGATCCCCCAGACTGAGGCGATGTGGAAAATTCCGTCTCAAAGAGCGTGCGGACTTTCCCGATCTTACGCCGCATGGAAAGACTTTTGATTACATTGCGGATGACAGATTCCACCTCAATGGCATTTAACGGCTTCTGGATAAAAAATTCCACGCCGGCCTCATAGGCCCTCGCAATCAGGTCTTTGGAAGCGACCTGGGAAAGCATGATGCAGGCGGAATCCGGTGAAATGGTCCGCACCTTTTCCACAAAGCTGATCCCGTCCATATCCGGCATGAGAAGATCCACTATGATAATATCCGGGCGGAGCGCTTCCACATCCTCCAGAGCATCAAACCCATTACCGGAAGAGCCGCAGCATTCCCCAAGATTCCGCTCGGTCACAAGGATTTTCAGTATCGTTCTTATATTTTTATCATCATCTACAAAATAAAATTTCATGTTACCCCTCCAATGTTTCTTTTGGCAGCCGGATGGAAAAACTGGCCCCGCCAGGACCGGAGACCGCCTGGATGCTGCCGCCAAGCCGATCTTCCACAATTCCCTTTACGATATTCAGACCAAGTCCCCGGCTGACCTCCCCGGTCTTATAATTGATTTTGGTGGAAAATCCCGCATCAAAAATCTGGGAAAGCGCATCCGGGGCAATACCTGGACCGTCATCAGCCACCGTTAAGAGTACTTCCCGGCTGTCATCCTCAAGCGTAATCCGGATGGAAACATGCGGTTTCTTCGAAGCCTCCACCGCATTCATAAACAGATTCCGGAATACGGAAAGCAGTTCATATACGCGGGACGTGCGGACGGAAGAAGAACCCTTGATTTCCAGAGAGACCGTCTTCTGCAAAGAAGAGGCAAACTGCTCCAGCGGAGTGTGGAGCAGAGAAAACATCTCCGGAAAATTCATGCAAAGCTGTCCGTCCTTTGTCTGAAGCGCATCAGAAAGCCCACGCAGAATCAGATAATATTCCTTTTTGATCTCGTGAATGTCGTTTGCGATAATCAAAGCGTCCTTGGCCGCGTCTTTGGTGCCGGAATCCAGCCGGAGCCGCTCAAAGAGCTGGTAGGCTGAATGCATTGTGGATTCCACGAGAGAAGTATTCTTCTCCATCCAGATGACCTCCTCCTGAAGACGTGCAGTCAGAAGCGAAAGATTCTGATAATAATCCTGCTGTTCCTTTTTCATAAGTACAAGATGATACTTCCGGAACACAGTCAGAAAGATCAGGATCAGGGCCGTTCGAAACAGGGCGGCGATTATGATTCCGGATTGCGAAGAAAGAGAAAATGCATTAATATTAAGACGTAACATCAGTTCTCCGAAGTTTGCCGCATAATCACAGAAAAACAACGCGGCAGTATCCAGCAGGATGGAAGAACGCTGGAGTTTTGCAAGATAAACCGTCAGCAGAACTCCGTAAAACAGATAAAAGAACAG
Source organism: uncultured Sellimonas sp. (assembly GCA_904393575.1). Taxonomy (GTDB): domain Bacteria; phylum Bacillota; class Clostridia; order Lachnospirales; family Lachnospiraceae; genus Sellimonas. Next base: position 3,778 of record CAJFMZ010000086.1, read on the forward strand.
CTCCGGAACCGCAAGGGTCAGAGCACTGGTAAATTCGGATCCTTTTAAAACGCCATAAAAGGCGCGGGAGAAAAGAATCAGCACACCGGACAGAGCGGAGACCGGAAGAACCGGAAATTCCGGGGCAAGCATGGCAAAAGCCGCCAGAAATACTACTCCCAAAGAGACACTGAATTCGGGAGAAAAGATATTAATATAGAACTGCGCCGCCGCCACGGTAATCAGGCTGTAAAACAGGGCCCGCAGAAAAAGGTCAAAAACGTTCGGAGCTTTCATTGGTGTTTCCTCCGTGATGATACTTTGTTATGATTGAAAGGATCAATTTTTCATATAAAAATATTCTATCATAAAAGGGGTGAAAAGAACATGGTAAAACGGGAAGATTTATACGGAATTGCATATTACAAGAAGGCAGTGTACTACGGCAGCACAAAACCGAATATCCGGTTTCGGATTGCCTGGAATAAAGAGGATGACACGTTGGAGGCCGCAGTCTGGAAGGAGCCTTACTGCTATGACGTAACACCGGAAGACGAGATCGAAAGAAAGGTATTTTCCGCAGACGATGAAGGACTGCGTCAGATCACAGACTGGATCAATGAAAAAGCAAAGTAAGCCTTTACTTTTTGACATGTTGTGATTATAGTAGAACATGTGTGAAATGAAGAAAAAGGAAGTATGAGAGATGGCTGAAAAAACAGGAGTAATTCACGGCAGGTTTCAGTGCCTGCATCTGAAACATATGGAGTATCTGCTTGCTGCAAAAAAGCGGTGTGACAGACTGATTATCGGAATTTCAAACCCGGACGCCAGCTTTATCAGGACAAACATCCATGATACCAACCGGTCACGGCCGGAGAACAATCCGTTTACCTATTTTGAGCGATATGAGATGATCCGGCTGGCCATGCTGGAATTTGGAGTCCCGCGGGAAGAGTTTGACATCGTTCCCTTCCCGATCAATACGCCGGAGCTGATTTTCCAGTACGCTCCAAAAGATGCCGTATACTATATGAGTATCTGCGATGGCTGGGGAGAGGACAAATACCGGACACTGACCGGGCTGGGGCTCCAGGTGGAAGTGCTGTGGAACCGTCCGATCGAGGAAAAGGGCACTACGGGAACGGAAGTGCGTCACCTCATTATCGAAGGGAAACCATGGGATCATCTGGTGCCAAAAAGCGTACATCAGTATATTTTGGATCACCATCTGGATGAACGGATCATCCGTCTGGCAAAAGAAGCGGAAGAAAAAACAGAATAAGACAGACAAACCGGAAGGTGTGCGCCATACTGCACGGACCTTCCGGTTTGTCATTTTATTGATGGAAGAAAACGGTATCGTACCAATTAATCCTGACAGATCACGGTTCCGGTCCGTCCTTTCAGGGCGTCACGGAGAGATTCCTGGCAGGTGATAAAGGCGCGGCGGCCTTCTCCCTTTTCAATGAAAGATACAGAAGCACGGAATTTCGGAAGCATGTTGTAGACGCCGAAATGTCCTTCTTCCATGTACTGCTTTGCCTGGGAGACGGTAATCTCACCAAGCTGCTCTTCCTTGTCTGTGCCACGGTTGATGAAGACCTTCTCCACGCTGGTCAGAATAATGAGAGCATCCGCTTCCAGCTCTTCCGCCAGCTTTCCGGCAGTCAAATCCTTTTCAATGACAGCGCTGGCGCCTTTCAGACGGTGATCCTGTTCCAGAACCGGAATACCGCCGCCACCGCAGGCGATGACAACCTGATCCGCATCGGAAAGCGTGCGGATTGCGTCCATCTCCACGATCTTGACCGGATTTGGGGCGGAAACAACTCGGCGGAAGCCCTTTCCAGGCTCCTCCACTACGTAATTCCCCTTTTTGCGCTCCACTGCTGCATCCTCAGCGGACATATAACGGCCCAGCACCTTGGTAGGTGTGTAGAATGCCTCGTCATATGGATCCACCGTAACCTGTGTCAGAATCGTGCTGACCGTGCGGAAGATGCCTCGTGTCAAAAGCTCTTCACGGATCGCATTCTGGAGGTCAAAACCGATATATCCCTGTGTCATTGCGGAGCAGACGGACATCGGAGCCGGTGTGTAGTCCGGATGATTCTTTCCGAACTCATTCATGGCAGTGTGAATCATGCCAAGCTGCGGCGCATTACTGTGGGTGATGACAACCTGATACCCGTCCTGAATCAGATCCGCGATGGATTTTGCCGTTTTACGAACCGCGACCTGCTGTTCCGGAAGAGTCGTTCCCAGTGCCCGGTGTCCCAATGCTACAACTACTTTCTTTTTCATACGCATTACCTCTATCTCTCTATAAGTTTTCGTGCCTGTGATACAAAAATTATATAATTTTTCCATGAAAAATGCAACCTTCATCGCCCCGCAAAGCCCCGGATTTGGCAGGAAAATGAAATAGTTAGATAATTGCATAGAATACCATATATAGTGAAATAATAGAAAAATCACAAGATATGGTAGAAAAACTGTCTGTAATCTGCTATAATGTGGATTGTCGTCGAACACTGGAAGTGAGGCGGCATGGATAAATTCAGTATTTTAGCGAGGTATAAACATATGAAAGTGATCAAAAGAGACGGGCGGGAAGCCGAATACGACAGAAATAAGATCGTTCATGCAATACAGAAAGCAAATAACGAAGTGGAAAAGGAGGATAAGATCTCCGAAGAGAAGATCTACGACATCGTCGCTTCCATTGAGAACCGGAAGCTGGACAGCATGGCCGTAGAGGATATTCAGGACATTATTGAGCAGAAACTGATGGAGGAGCAGAAGTACCATCTTGCCAAAAAGTACATTATCTACCGCTATACAAGAGCAATGGTAAGAAAATCCAATACAACAGATGACTCCATCCTGCGTCTGATCCGGGGAGAGAACTCTGAGTTAAAGACCGAGAATTCCAATAAGAATTCCACTCTGGCATCCACACAGAGAGACTATATCGCAGGAGAGGTGTCCAAGGACCTTACCAAGCGTGTACTCCTTCCGGAAAAGATTGTGAAGGCTCATGAGGAAGGTGTGATTCATTTTCATGACATGGATTACTTCCTTCAGCCGATTTTCAACTGCTGCCTGGTTAATATCGGAGATATGCTGGACAATGGCACGGTCATGAACGGCAAGCTGATCGAGTCTCCGAAAAGCTTCCATGTTGCATGTACCGTTATGACACAGATCATTGCTTCCGTTGCCAGCAGCCAGTACGGCGGCCAGTCTGTTGACGTCCGTCATCTGGGCAAATACCTGCACAGAAGCTATGAAAAATATATGAGAAAATACAGAGAAAAGTATACCGGCATTATTTCCGAAGAACTGATGGAGCAGCTGGCCAATGACAGACTTCAGGATGAGCTCAGGTCCGGTGTACAGACGATTCAATATCAGATCAACACTTTGATGACGACCAACGGCCAGTCTCCGTTCGTGACATTGTTCCTGAATCCGGACAAATCTCATCCGTACGCAAAGGAAAATGCCATGATTATCCAGGAGATCCTGCGCCAGAGGATCGAGGGAATCAAAAATGAATCCGGCGTCTATGTGACACCGGCGTTCCCGAAGCTGGTTTATGTTCTCAATGAGGATGACAATTTAAGCGGCGGAGAGTACGATTACCTGACCAGACTGGCAGTGAAATGCTCCGCAAAGAGAATGTACCCAGACTACATCTCCGCAAAGAAGATGAAAGAAAACTATGCAGGCAATGTCTTCGCACCGATGGGATGCCGTTCTTTCCTTTCTCCGTGGAAAGACGAGAATGGAAACTACAAGTGGGAAGGCCGTTTCAATCAGGGCGTTGTCAGCCTGAACCTTCCGCAGATCGGTATTCTGGCAGAGGGTGACATGGAGAAATTCTGGCAGCTGCTGGATGAAAGACTCTCCATCTGCTTCGAAGCTCTGATGTGCCGTCACAAGGCGTTAGAGGGAACAAGCTCCGACGTAAGCCCGGTACACTGGCAGTACGGCGCTATCGCCCGTCTTGGAAAGGGCGAGAAGATCGATAAATATCTGCACGGCGGATATTCCACATTGAGCCTTGGCTATATCGGCCTTTACGAAGTGACCAAACTGATGACAGGCGAGAGCCAGACGACAGAAAAAGGACAGGAATTTGCCCTGAAACTGATGAAGAGACTCCGCAATGCAACGGATACATGGAAAGAGACGACCGGTCTTGGATTCGCACTTTACGGAACACCGGCAGAAAGCCTCTGCTACCGTTTCGCAGAGATCGACCAGAAAAAATTCGGAAGCATCAAGGATGTAACCGACAAGGGATACTACACCAATTCCTACCATGTAGATGTCCGGGAAAAGATCGATGCCTTTGACAAATTTACATTTGAGAGCCAGTTCCAGACTATCAGTACAGGGGGATGTATTTCCTATGTGGAGATCCCGAACCTCAATAACAATCTGGAAGCCGTAGCAGAAGTTGTGAAATTTATCTACGATAATATTCAGTACGCAGAATTCAACACCAAGTCAGATTACTGCCAGGAGTGCGGATATGACGGAGAAATCATGATCAATGACGATTATGAGTGGGAGTGCCCGGTCTGCCACAATAAAGACCAGTCCAAGATGAACGTGACAAGAAGAACATGCGGATACCTGGGAGAAAACTTCTGGAATCCTGGAAAGACAAAAGAGATCAAGAGCAGAGTGATGCATCTGTAATCGGCAGGAAGTAAAGGAGTATTTGCGGGTATGTATTATGCAGATATCAAAAAATGGGACGTGGCAAACGGACCTGGCGTAAGGGTATCCCTTTTCGTCAGCGGGTGCACACACCATTGCAAAGGATGCTTCAATGAGGAGGCATGGGATTTCCATTATGGAAATCCCTTTACCAAAGAGACAGAGGATGAAATCATAAAAGAACTGGAGAAAAGCTACTATCACGGATTTACCCTTCTGGGAGGAGAGCCTTTCGAACACGAAAATCAAAAAGCGCTGGCGCCGTTTTTAAAACGGGTCAGAGAGACCTATCCGGATCTTTCCATCTGGTGCTACTCCGGATATGTGTTTGATAAGGAAATTCTGGCGGATATGCTTCCGAAGTGGGAAGAGACAAAAGAAATGCTTCAGTACATCGATGTCCTGGTAGACGGAAGATTTGTGGAAGACTTAAAGCAGGTCAACCTGCTGTTTCGTGGATCATCCAATCAGAGACTGATCGACGTCAGGAAGTCCATGGATGCAGGAAAGGTCGTTTTGTGGGAACAGCCGGAATATG
>CAJFMZ010000087.1 GCA_904393575.1 uncultured Sellimonas sp.
ACAAAGGAAGTATAGTATAAAAAAGGTATTGAACTGATATATCTAAAACACATCTGGCAGTTTCTGCCACTATAATTCCTACAGTAAATTTACGCCGCCTCAGAAAAGAAGAGACCTTTTCGGTTCCCACGGATTATGGTACACTGTAGAAAGAGGAGCAGTCTCTTTTCAGGCAGATGCAAAAGCCATCTCAGAAAGGAGACTGTCTATGAGAACAAGTGAAACCAATCAAACAGCATCAAACGGCCAGGAAGAATTTATCATGAAACCCTATGTGGACTGGTGTTTCAAAGAGCTGATGCGCAATCCCAAGACGAGGCAGGGATTTATCGCAGTGCTTCTGAATGTCACGCCCGAAGAAATTGGCGAGACGATTCTGCTGAAAAATGAGCTTTCACGCCGGTCTGAAGAGGAAAAACAGGGAATCCTGGATGTACACGTCCTTTTAAGAAACGGAATTCAGATCGATATGGAGATGCAGGTTGCCTATGTGGATTACTGGGATGAACGGCAGTTGTTTTATCTGAGCAAGATGTTTGCGGATCAGCTGAAAAAAGGCGAGAGCTATGAGAAGCTCCAGAAGTGCATTCAGGTCGGCATCCTGAATTTCACATATTTCCCAGATGATGACATCAGTTACCATGTGATCAATTTTCGGGATAGAAAAACCAAGAAACTGTACAACGACAAGATGGAAATCCAGATCTTGGAGCTGACCAAGATCCCGGAGGACTATCAGGATCCGGACGGGATTGCCGCATGGATGAAATTCTTCCGGGGGCCGGACAAAAAGGAGATGGAAGAGTTGGCAAAAGAGAATCCATATTTGGAAGAAGCATGTGAAGACCTGCTGGAAATGAGCCAGGACGAAGAAAAACGTCGGGAGTACGAAGCAAGGGAACGTGCGATTCGGGACTACGAGCATTTCAAGCATGCGGCAGAGCGTGCAGCAGAACGCGCACTCAGGGAGGGACATGAAAAGGGAATGCGCCAGGGAATTCAGGAAGGAAGGCAGCAGGGAATTCAGCAGGGAACCCGGCAGACTTTAATCGATTTGTATCGGAAGCAGATACTGACCATTGAGCAGGCATCGGAGGAATGTGGAATGACAGTGGAGGAATTCCAAAAACTTCTTTCGTAAGAGAGAAAAAAGCACTTTTTTGTAGGAAAAACGGAACAAAATCATAAAAAATTGAAAAAGACTGAACCAAAATGAAGCGAGGTTCAGTCTTTTTTTATATATGGGAAACGTTATGAAAAAGACTAAAGAAAAGAAGGAATGCGGATACTAAAGAGAAAATCAGCAAAAGGGAGAAAACATTTATGGAAAGAAAAAGTATTACGAGACAATCCTTAAAAAAGTACGGAGAGTTTTTGTATCAGGAAGAAAAAAGTGAAGCGACAGTGGAAAAGTATGTAAGAGAGATCCGGATGCTTTCTGATTTTATAGAAGGAGGAAAATTATCCAAAAAGAAGGTACTGGAATACAGAGCACACCTGGTAAAGCGGTATCAGCCCAAAACAGTCAATACCAAGCTGTCGGCTCTGAATTCCTATTTACAGTTTTCCGGTCTTAAGTACTGCATGGTAAAGCTGTTGAAAATTCAAAGACAGGCTTTTATCGATGAGGAAAAAGAACTCTCGGAAGAAGAGTATCGGAAGCTTCTGGAGGCTGCCTGGAATCAGCGGAATCTTCGTCTGTATCATGTCATTTTGACGATCTGCAGTACAGGAATCCGTGTCAGTGAGCTTCAATTTATTACGGTGGAAGCCTTGAAAACCGGGAAAGTTCAGATTCATCTGAAAGGAAAGGACCGAACCATTCTGCTGCCGAAAAAACTGATCAGAAAGCTGAGGAAGTACATCCAAAACTACGGAATTCGAAAAGGGCCGGTCTTTCAGACCAGAACAGGAAATCCCCTGGACCGAAGCAATATCTGTCATGAAATGAAACGGATCTGTGAGGAAGCAGGGGTGGATCCGGGAAAGGTCTTTCCACACAATCTCAGGCATCTCTTTGCCAGATGCTTTTATGCAGTGGAACGCAACCTGGCGCTTTTGGCGGATATTCTGGGACATTCCTCGATAGAGACGACACGGATCTATGTGGCAGAAGGGATCAGAACCCATGAACGGATCCTGCAGAAAATGAGATTGATTGTATAAAAAAACCACAGAATGGTTATTCCGTGGTAAAAAAATACATAATGAAGCATTCTTCTCTAGCATGTTTCATTTTAATATTGTAGACGAGAGAAGTCAATAGTTTTTTTCGCACGCAAAGAAGCCCGTTTACTTTTTAAGGAAGCGGGCTCCCTGGTTTTTATGCGCTTTTTTGAAAAAAGAAAAGAAGAAATTTGACTGATACGGGCCGTGCCGGACTGGCACAGGCCCCATTTTTTCGCCATTTTCGGGCGATTACCACGGAATAACCATTCTGTGGTATCTGTTTATACCGCAGAAGAATTTCTGCGGAGGCAGATGCGTAAAAAGAAGAGCAGGCGGGATGGCAGAATGAAGAAAGAAAGCGGAGGTCTGGTATATAAACCGGAAAAAGTAAAAATGGGACAAAAGGAATTCCTGATCTGGGAACAAGACCCGGAGAAGGGGCGGATCTGCCGAAAGATTCCTTATGACTCCATTGTACTTGCCTATCCGGAAGTATATGACGAAGAAACGGGACAGATAGTTACGCCGGAGATTCAGGACATTACGAAAGAAATGGACGGAAGCCTGATTATCTGGGATCAGAATCATACCATGTTCCGAATCGACCTGTCCGGACAGACAGAACGTGCCGGAAGAGTTTTCATTCAGCTTGCCAGACATATTCCTTTCGCATTCCTTGGTTCTACACCGTGGATGCAGATCGAGAATGATCAGGATTTCAGAGAAATGCTGAGAATGACCACATTATATAAGGAAATCAACCGGTAAGATATCCTGCAGACTGTTCTACATGTATATGCGGAAGCATCAGAAACTATGACAAAAGGAGAGACAGCAAGGGTAAGGCAGCAAAGGGAAATTCCAAAAGGAGTGGATGCCTATGAAATTAAAGGATGGACTGATCCTGCGGGAAGTAGCAGGCCAGTATGTTGTGGTGCCGACCGGAAAACGGGTGCAGGAGGTGACGTCCATTGTCTACATCTCGTCTTCGGGCGCATATCTGTGGGACTACATGAAAGACCATGAATTCGAAAAGGAAGATCTGGTCGCAAAAATCATGGAGCACTACAGTGGAGTAACTGAGGAGCAGGCGGCGGCCGATATCGAGAAATTCTTAAAGACACTGGCTGACAATAACATTCTGGACGATGGAATCACACGGGGACGGGTTTTCGTAAGAATACCGAAAGGAACCGAAAGCCATGAGCTATGAGTTTGAGCCGGCCTGCCGGCGAATGGAATGGCTGGATCCCTTTTATAAAGCTGTCTGGGAAAAAGCGTTTGCGGATGCAATCCCGATCTCAGGAACCTTTGAGCTGACTCCAAGATGCAATTTCAACTGCCGGATGTGTTATGTGCACCTGAAACCATCGGAGATCCATCGATATGGGAAAGAACTGACTGCAAACGAATGGATCCGGGTGGCAGAAGAGGCGAAAGAAGCCGGGACGACCTGGCTTTGCATCACCGGAGGGGAACCGCTGATGCATCCGGAGTTTGAAACGATCTGGAAGGAACTGACCCAGATGGGATTTTTCATTACCTTACAGACGAATGCGTCCATGATTGAAGGAAAGTTTCAGAAGCTTCTGGAAGACTATCCGCCCAAAGGGGTGAAGATCACCCTGTACGGATCCAACGATGAGATCTATGAGCAGGTGTGCCGGGTGCCGAATGGATTTACAAAAGTCGATCAGGGAATCCGGAGATTGAAAGAAATGAAGATTCCAGTCCAGCTGGTCAGCACCATCATCCGACAGAATGAGGAAGATGTCAAACGGATGGCATTTTATGCATTAAATAATGGTTTGGGATGGAGCGCCGTAGGCGGCATCAAAAATTCGATACGAGGAGCCGATAGTGAGGCGGATCAAGTTCGCGTTCAGGAGCAAATAGATGAAGCGAAATATCGCGAAATTAAATTTAGGATTGTGGAAAAAAAGTATATTGATATTAAACGCAAACCCTGTACTTATTGCAAAGACTATCGAGTTGGATTTTGGATTGTGTGGAATGGAGATATACGTTTTTGTAGTTTCATGAATGAACCTAATATTTCTATAAAAGAAATGTCATTTAATCATGCGTGGAAAGAACTACTATTATATGAGGAAGCATTGGATTGGCCAAGCGAGTGTATTACATGCAAAGCAAATAAGGTTTGCTTCAAATGTATTGGTACCTTAACGACTGAGTCGGGATCGCCAAATCATGTAAAAGAAGAATTTTGTAGTAAAATAAAAAGCATTTTTTTCAAAGAAAGGGGTAGTGGAAGCTATGAATGAATATGGAAGTAGTTATGTACCTGTAGAAGCTAACAGTGTAATGCCAATGAATGAGGATCCATCCGGACCGGACGGTGGTTGGTCAGCAACAGGGCAATATGTTAACTGGGATTCTAATAATGGGGTTACTGGAAGTGGATGGGAAGGTTTGATAAAGGCACCATACTCACCATTTGCAGGGATGGACGCAACGGCAATAGAAGATGCTATTGAACGTAATAATAATTTGGACTCTTATTTCAGACAGCTTGAAAACTATGAACCATCGGAACGAAGTGACTTTTTACGGTATTTGGAAGGCTATTATGGGTATACAAATCGAGGTGGATGTATAGGTGATAGACTATACAGTTAAGTATAATTATGCGAGTAAAAGGACAGAATCTTTTTGAAATTGCGAATATTCGACTAGTAATAGATGTCGTATTTACCAAGGACAAATCCTTTAAGAAGTTTTGCTTATCCTCAGACCAACCAAATGAAATAAAGATAATATGTAGAAATAATGGGCTAATCAGTCATTATATAGAAGGGTATGGCAGGATTTATACTGATAGTTTCCTTTTTCGTTCTGGCGAGGATGTTTTTGTGGTTAGCTCTGATTGGAAGCAAGGGGAAATTTTATTTCCTGTTTATAAGATTGGAAATATTGGTGTATTTCTACTCCAGTTCTTTTACACCCACGCCGTCCAGCGCCACATGATCCAGTTCCACAGTTCCCTCATCGACTATCAGGGACACGGCCTGATGTTTCTCGGCCCTTCCGGCATCGGAAAGACCACCCAGGCGGAGCTCTGGAATCAGTACCGGGACGCCCTCATCATCAACGGCGATATCGTCTTTGTTCAGGAGACCAAGGAAGCCTTCCTGGGCTGGGGAACTCCGTGGCACGGCTCTTCTCCGTACTGTGAGAACACCAACGTACCGGTGGATGCCCTGATTATCCTGAAACAGGCGCCGGAAAATTCCATCCGAAAGCTGGAGGGCTTTGAAAAGGTGACTGCTGTTTCCAACAGTGTCTTCTATCCCCGCTGGCTGGAGAACGGCATGGAGCTCTGTCTGGAAACTCTGGACCATCTGCTCTCCAGGCTACCGGTCTACGAGCTGTCCTGCCGCCCGGATGAGGAAGCGGTGGCACTGACCGAACAAACCATTTTCGGCGGGGAGCGGTTCTGACATACGATGAATGAAATAAAACGAATCCTTCAGAAAATCAAAGAAGGAAAACTGAAAAAGCTGATCGGGGAGCTCCTCTGGATGTATGCCTACGTCCGGAAGTACTGGCTCCTGATCGGCGTGTACATCCTTCTGGGAGCCTCCGGCTCCGTCCTGTCCCTGGGGACCTCGGTAGTCAGCCGGGACCTGGTGGACACGGTGACCGGAGTAAAATCCGCCAAGATTGTCCAAGTGGCAGTCACCTATGTAGGGGTCGGTGTTTCCCAGATCTTTATCAATGCGGTCAAGACCAGGCTGTCCCTCAAGGTGCGGCTGAAGGTCACCAATGAGATCCGAAGCGATATCTACCGGCAGGTCCTGCAGACCAACTGGGAATCCCTGTCGAAATATCGTTCCGGCGATCTCCTTTACCGGGTGAACGGGGACGCCAGTATGGTGGCGAATACGATTCTCACCTTCCTGCCAAACGTCGTGACGACTCTTATCAGCTTTGGCGGCGCCTTCGTGATTGTGGTAAGGAACGACCCGGTGATGGCAGTCATCGCCCTGGCGGGTGCGCCGGTTTCTTTCCTGACGTCCCGATATTCCATGAAAAAGATGCGGGACTTCCAGAGAGACAATCAGGAAGTGGCCAGCGACCGGACGGTCTTTGACCAGGAAACTTTTCAGAACCTGCAGTTCATCAAAGCCTTTGGCATGGTGGACCGGGTCATGGAAAAATTTTACAAAATCCAGAAAGAAACCGTGGATGTGGCTCTGCTTCAGAACAAGTTTCAGCAGTGGACCACCATCATCACCTCCCTGGTAGGCCAGGCGGTGGGGTATGCGTGCTACGGATTCGCCGCGTACCGGCTTTGGCGAGGAGACATCAGTTACGGGACCATGACGATGTTCGTCTCCATGGCAGGATCCCTCCGGGGCTCCTTCAGCGGAATCATCAGTCTCATGCCGACGGTGATCCGGGCCGGGATCAGCGCAGAGCGGATTATGGAAGTCACCAGCCTTCCGCGGGATTCCATGGAGCAGAAAGAAGAGGCAGAGGAGGCTAAACGGAGAAGCAGGGAAGAGGGCGTGTTCGTCCGCATGGAGGATGTGGACTTCGCCTACGAGGAAGACCGCTGGATTTATCAGAATGCCGACATCTCCGCCAATCCAGGGGAGATCGTGGCACTGATTGGTCCTTCCGGGCAGGGAAAGACCACGACTCTAAACCTGCTGTTGGGGTTGTACCACCCTCAGAAAGGCCGGGTCTGTCTTGGCAATCCAGGACGGACACCCATGGAAGCCTCTTCCGCCACACGGTGTCTGTTCAGCTATATTCCCCAGAGCAACACCCTCTTTACCGGAACCATTGCCGACAATATGCGGATGGTGAAACCGGAGGCCACGGACGAGGAAATCAGGCAGGCCCTGGAGGCGGCGTGCGCCTGGGAATTTGTAGAGAAACTCGAAGACGGAATGAATACACAGGTCCGGGAACGGGGGACAAGATTTTCCGAAGGACAGAAACAGCGGCTGTCCATCGCAAGAGCGATTCTTGCGGACGCGCCGGTGATGATTCTGGACGAAGCCACCAGCGCACTGGATGTTGCGACGGAACGGAGAGTGCTTCGGAGAATCATCAAAAAGGAACCCCACCGGACCATCCTTGTGGCCGCACACCGGCCCAGCGTCTTTGCCATGTGTAACCGGGTCTACAAGATTCAGGACCATGCCATTACGCAGGTAGACGAACAGGGCATTCAGGAATTTCTGGACGCCTTCTGACCAAGCTAAGAGACAGGAGAAAACAAGATGAGATATATACGAATACTGGTTGTCATCCTTTTTATCGCAAGCCTTGGAATCTATGGGGCGGCCCAGATCCGGGAAAAAGCATCCGAAGATCCTACCAGGCCGGTCATCACAAGCGACCGGGAGGAACTGGAGATCTCCACCTCCTACGAAGAAAGCGACCTGCTGGCAGGACTGACCGCCGAAGATGGAAAAGACGGGGATCTGACGGACCAGATCATGGCAGGCAACTTCTCCCAGTTCATTGAACCGGGGGTGTGCAACCTGACCTATGTGGTCTTTGACTCCTCCAATCAGGCGGCAACCCTGACCCGGAGAGTCCGCTTCACCGACTATGAGGCGCCGAAATTTACCCTGACCCAGCCCCTGGTCTTTGCAGTGGGAGCGGAGAACAATGCCAGAAGCTACGTCCATGCCACAGACCAGATCGACGGAGATATTTCCTCCATGGTCAAACTTCTGGAGAGCAACGTAGACTACCGGACTGCCGGAGACTATACGATCCAGGTGGAAGTTTCCAACAGCCTGGGCGACACCACCCAGGCGGAACTCCCGGTACATATCGTGGAGGCGTCCCAGTTAAGTACGGACATTCACCTGACTCAGTACCTGGTCTATGTGAAACAGGGGACGGAGTTCCATCCGGAAGACTACATCGACTACGTGGAAGACATGGATGGCAATCAGCTGAACGCAGACAGCCTGTCCATCAGTTCCCAAGTCAACAGCGGGGAAGCGGGGATCTATCAGGTCCGCTACCAGACGGACGGTGACACCGGCAGAGGAGAAACCTGGCTGACCGTCATCGTACGGGAGTAATAAGGAGAGAGACCAGATGAAGAATGAAGTAAGAGAATTCAGACTAGATGAAATCAGCATCCTGTGCATCATCCGGGATCTGCTGAAAAATATATGGGTGATCCTTCTGGCGGCAGCGGCGGGATGGTTTGCGACAGCCGGTGTGATGAACTTTCTGTACGTACCGGAGTTCACCGCACAGGCAACCATGGCGGTCAGTGCAAAAGGCGACAGCAGCGCATACTCTTCCCTGTCCCTGACCAACCAGATGGCCGGAGTCTTCAGCGAAGTCTTCGACAGCAACGTATTAAAAGAAAAGATTGCAGAAGAGCTCGGTGAAGATTCCATAGAGGAAACCATTCAGGCAAGCGTGATCGAGGAGACAAACCTGATCACCCTGCAGGTTACCAGCGAAAATCCAAGAAGAGCGTATCAGGTGATCCAGTCTGCCATCCGGAATTACGATGCAGTGTCGGACTATCTCTTTTCCAACGCCATGCTCCGGATTGTACAGGAACCGTCCGTTCCCTATGCACCATCCAACGTTAGAAACAGCTCCCGCATTCAGAAGCTGGCGGCTCTGGCAGGAATGGCAGGGTCCGGCGGACTCATTGTCCTCCTTTCCATCCTGCGCTTTACTGTGAAGACAAGAGAAGGAGCCAAGAGAAACCTGGACGGACGGATTCTGGAGCTGATTCCATACGAACGGAAAAATAAAACTATCCGGGGAACTCTGCGGAAACTGAATAAGTCCATCCTGATCTCTTACAGTCTGGTCACGGATTGACCACCACATGCGCAGGAGAGACCAGAAGGTGCTGATGGTGACCAGCGTGGCAGAAAACGAAGGCAAGTCCTCCGTAGCGGCCAACCTGGCCCTGGCCCTTGCGGAAAAGGGACGGAAGGTCCTTCTTATTGATGTGGATCTGAAGAAACCGGCCCTTTACAAAGTGTTCGAAAAACGGGAAGAAAACCGTAGTTATTTATCCGATTATCTGGACAGGAAAGCCGGAATCAAAGACGTGCTGGTCTATGAGAAAAAAGAAAAGATCTACACCGTTTTTCAGGAAAAGAGTATTCACAATGCGACACGGTATCTGGATTCTCCGGAGATGAAAGCTCTGGTGGATGCCGGACGCAAAAAGATGGACTACGTCATTCTGGATACGCCGCCCATGTCCGTATCCAGTGACGCAGAACTCATGCTGAAAATGGCGGACAATGCAGTGTTGATCGTCCGTCAGGACTGGACCGATATCCGGGCGGTCAATGATGCCTCGGATACGATCCGCCAGGCAGGAGTGGATTTCACCGGATTTCTCTTAAATGCGTTTCTGAAAGAACATCCGTGGACATCCCTTCGGGAACATTCCTACTACGGATACGGCAGAAATCTTGACAGCGGGGAGGTGTAAGGATGGCAGAGCAAGATCGTTACGGCAGAAACAGCCAGAACCTGTCCAGAAAGATCGAGGAAGACGATGTAATCGACCTGGGGGCCCTGTTCTGGAACGTGATTCAGGGGCTCCTGAAGTTCTGGTGGCTGATTCTCCTGCTGGCAGCAGTGGGGGCAGGAACATTTTACCTGAAGGCTACCAGCTTGTTTTATACCCCCATGTACCAGTCTTCCGCCACCTTTACGGTGCTGACCGGAGGCACGACCGATACCGAGAACAGTACCTACAACTTTTATTATGATACGACTACCGCCGGACAGCTGGCCAAGACCTTTCCTTATATCTTAAGCAGCAGCCTTCTGACAGAGGCCATTGAAGAAGATCTGGGCGTGGATGCGGTCAACGGAAGCATTTCCGCACAGGCGGTCTCCGATTCCAACATGATTACCATGACCGTGACAAGTCCAAGCCCCAAAGATGCCAGGGCGATTCTGGAATCCGCCATCAAGGTGTACCCGGATGTGGCACGGTTCGTCATCGGAGATACAAGATTCAACATGATTGATGAGCCCACGACGCCGACAGAACCTTACAACCGGCCAAGCTACCGGGGACAGGTCAAACGAGGCGCCCTGTATGGAGCGGCAGCAGGATTCCTGCTCATCTGTCTGTACGCTTTTTTCAAAAAAACCGTGCAGAAGCCGGAAGAGCTGAACAGCGTCATGAGCCTTTCCTGTATCGCCAACATTCCGGAAGTTTCGAAAAAACTCCGGAAAAAACAGGATACCCGCTGGGTCCAGATGCAGGACAGCCGGACGCCCCAGGCCTTTCGGGAAAACATTCAGAGCCTGCAGATCCGGATCTCCCGTGAACTGGAGGAAAAAGGCGGCAAGGTACTGGTGCTGACCAGCACCATGCCGGGAGAAGGAAAATCCACCCTGGCCTATAACCTGGCCATTGCGGCTGCGTCCCACGGGGTGAAAGTCCTGTTTGTCGATGCGGACCTGCGCAAGCAGGCAGACCGGAAGCATCTGACGGAAGAGAAAGGTCGGGGTCTTGCCTCGGTAGTAGCCGGAAAATGCAGCCTTCAGGAAGCCGTATATCGAGAAGAAGAGACAGGAGTTGATTTTCTGGGCGGCAGCAGACCGGTCAAAGGGGTCCAGCAGATCCTCAATCACAGCCGTCTCCGGGAGACAGTGGAAGAGATGAAGGAACATTGGGATCTGATCCTTCTGGATGCACCGCCAACAGAAATGTTTGAGGACGCCAGCATTCTTGCAGAGCAGGCAGACGGCATCCTGTATGTGATCCGCTACGATCAGGTACAGAAACGCCGGATCCTGGACAGCATTTCCGGACTGGAAGACAGCAAAGCGCCGCTTCTTGGCTATGTCTTCAACGGCGTTCCGGTTCACCGGGGCGGCTATGGCTACTACGGCTATGGACGCTACGGCTACGGATATTATGGGTACGGCTCCTATGGGTATGGAGAACGAAAGAACCGGGAGCATGTCCGGACAGAAGAGCGGAGCCAGAACAGGAGAGAAAACGATGATTGATCTGCACGCCCATCTACTTCCGGGACTGGACGATGGAGCCCGGTCCTGGGAGGAAGCCGCGGAAATGGCACAGACAGCGGCAGAATCCGGCATCGAAATGGCGGCAGCAACCTGCCACGCCAACCTGCCCGGCAGAGTCACAGCCGGACTTGCAAGGGAATACCGAAGCCGTCTGGAAAAACTGAAGGATCTGCTGAAGGAATACCGGATCCCGCTGGAATTGATGGAAGGAATGGAGATCATGGATGGTCCGGATCTCATCCGGAAACTGAAACGGGAAGAACTCCTCACCATCAACCACAGCCGCTATGTACTGGTGGAAACACGATTAGATGCTCCCGCATGGCAGATCTACCGCATGCTGGACCATCTGCTGGAAGCGGAGTACCTGCCGATTCTGGCACACCCGGAACGGTACCGCTGTGTGCAGCGGATCCCGGCCCATATAAGAGAGTGGGAAGATATGGGGGCGGTACTGCAGATCGATAAAGGAAGTGTCTTCGGACGGTTTGGGGAAGCCGCCATGGACACGGCAGGCTATATGTTGAGCCGGGGCCTGGCCCATCTGGCTGCTTCTGACGCACATCGCGCAGATATGCGTACGATGCGTCTGACACCACTTCGAGATCTGCTGGCATCTCGTTACGGCAGCGAATGCCCGGAGCTCCTTTTGAGAGAAAATCCGGGTCGGGTGCTTTCCGGAGAACCCATTCTCCGGTTTTGAAAGACTGTCAGGCCTTTACGGATGGCGGCGGGAAAATTGTAGAACATCACACAGGAGAAAGATGGAATCATGTATAAGAAAAGTGCAAAAGGCTGGTTCAAACATAGCGACTTTATCCTGCTGGATCTGATCTGCCTCCAGGTGGCATTTATCCTTGCCTACCTGATCCGGCATAAGACAGGCAGCCCGTATGAATCGCAGTTATATCTGAATATGGCAATCTTTCTGGAACTGGCAGACGTAGTAGTGATGTTCTTCTTTGAAACCTTTAAAAATGTATTAAAACGAGGGTATTACCTGGAGTTTGCCATAACCCTGAAACATGTGGTACTGGTACTACTGTTTGCCACTTTGTACCTGTTTACCATTCAGGAAGCAGCGAATTATTCCAGAATCGTATTGTATCTGACCGGCATCATCTATCTGGTACTTACCTATGTAGTACGGATCTTTTGGAAGCGGATGCTTCGAAAGAAGATGCGGGCCGGAGGCGACCGGTCCCTTCTGATCGTGACTACGGACCGGGCGGCGCTGGATGTAGTGCTGAATATTAAAAAAAATAATTATGAAATGTACAACCTGGCGGGACTGGTCATTGTAGACCGGGACATCGTGGGAGAAGACATAGGAGGAGTTCCGGTGGTGGCAAATCTGGACACGGCTCCGGAGTATGTGTGCCGGGCCTGGATTGATGAAGTGCTTTTGATTCCGGGAGACGATGAAACCCTTCCGCAAAGCCTGGTGGACAAACTGGTGGAAACCGGAGTGACGGTACATTTCAATATTTCTCAGGCATCCAATCAGATGGGGAAGAAACCACTGGTGGAGAAGATTGGGAACTATCTGGTGCTGACCACCAGCATCAATTACACAACAGACAAGCAGGCATTCCTGAAACGGTGCCTGGATATTGCAGGCGGACTGGTGGGCTGCATACTGACAGGAATCCTATTTGTCTTTCTCGCTCCGGCCATTTACATTCAGTCGCCGGGACCGATCTTTTTCTCACAGGTAAGGGTGGGAAAAAACGGAAAGAAATTTAAAATGTACAAGTTCCGGAGCATGTATCTGGATGCGGAGGAACGGAAACAGGAACTGATGAAGGAGAACCGGGTGAAGGACGGCATGATGTTCAAGCTGGACTTTGACACCCGTGTGATTGGAAATAAGATTCTGCCGGACGGCAGGAAGAAGACAGGGATCGGACATCTGATCCGGGTGACATCGATTGATGAATTCCCGCAGTTTTTCAACGTACTAAAGGGGGATATGTCCCTGGTGGGAACCAGACCGCCGACGCTGGATGAGTGGGAAAAATATGAACTGCACCACCGGGCAAGGCTTGCCATTAAGCCGGGGATCACTGGCATGTGGCAGGTGAGCGGAAGAAGCGAGATCACGGACTTTGAGGAAGTGGTCCGGCTGGATACGGAGTATATCACTGACTGGAGTGTGGGTATGGACTTCCGGATTCTGTTTAAGACGGTACTTGCGGTGGTGAAAAAAGAAGGATCGATGTGATGGGAGAGAAACGACAAAAAAGATTGCGCATTGCTTTTCTTGGTATGAAGTGCATGCCGGCCCTGGGACAGGGCGGCGTGGAAGTGGTAGTGGAAGAACTGAGCACCCGGATGGCAAAAATGGGTCATCAGGTGACCTGCTACAATCGAAGCGGAAAGCAAGGCGGAAAAAAAGGATTAACAACATACAAAGGGGTGCGGATCGTAAATGTTCCTACGATTGATAAGCGGGGACTGGCGGCGATGAGCGCATCCACGGTGGCAGCAATCCGGGCAGCCTTCGGGCCGTATGATGTAGTGCATTTTCATGCGGAAGGCCCATGCGCCATGCTCTGGCTGCCAAAATTAATGGGAAAACGATGCATTGCGACGATTCATGGACTGGATCATCAAAGAGCCAAATGGGGAAAGCTTGCCAGCACCTATATCATGCTGGGAGAAAGATGTGCCGTTCGCTTTGCGGACGAAGTGATCGTGCTGAGTAAAGGAGTACAGGATTACTTCCAGAAAACTTACGGACGGAAGACAAGATGGATACCAAATGGGGTGAACCGTCCGAAACCTCACGAAGCGGACCTGATCCGAAAAACGTTCGGGCTGGAAAAGGATGGCTACATCCTGTTTCTGGCAAGACTGGTTCCGGAAAAAGGGCTTCACTATCTGATCCAGGCATACCGCCAGGTGCAGACAGACAAAAAGCTGGTGATCGCTGGAGGCACATCCGATACCGACCAGTTTGTCAAAGAACTGAAGGCATTGGCAGCCGGAGACAACCGGATTTTGTTTACCGGGTTTGTCCGCGGACAGATGCTGGAAGAATTGTACAGCAATGCTTACTTATATACCCTCCCTTCGGATCTGGAGGGCATGCCGCTGAGCCTATTGGAGGCCATGAGTTACGGAAACTGCTGCCTGGTATCAGACATCGCAGAATGTACCGAAGTCGTGGAAGACAAGGCGATGGTATTCCGTCGGAGCAATGTGGAAGATCTGAGAGAGAAGCTGCAGAAGGCCTGTGACCAGGAAGAGCTGGTTCGGGGGTATAAAAGGGCCGCTGCGGAGTTCGTCTGCGGGAAATATGACTGGGATGAAGTCGCGGCGGAGACAGTGAGACTGTATTACAAATAGAAAAAGGAATGAAAATGGGAAAGAAACATTACGGAGCAATCGATGGACTAAGGACGATAGCAGCACTTGGCATTGTGATGATGCATATACAGGCAAACACAAGTTACAAAATTTCAGGGTATGTCTATGAGCGAATTATACCGGAATTTACAAATTTCGTATTCCTTTTTATGGTGATTTCTGCTTTTGGCATGTGCTGTGGATACTATGAAAAGGTATTAAATAATGAAATCTCTATATCTGAATTCTATAAAAGAAGATTTCTAAAGACCTTGCCATTCTTTGGTATTCTGGTGATTATCGATCTCCTGATGTCGC
>CAJFMZ010000088.1 GCA_904393575.1 uncultured Sellimonas sp.
GACCTAATGTCTGTCCTTCTGCATCAACTACATACCATTTTCTTTCAATCTTATCTGGATTAGCCATATAAGTCTTCATTGGTTGACCTCCTGTTTACATTCTCTATTTTCTTCTAACATTCATGTATCTATTGGGAAATCAGTCCGCTCCGGGGCTTTGGTGCAAACTGTTTTCTTCTCACGCCATACTGCTTTATTATATTATGACGGTTGTTCGATGTCAACCTTTTTTTGCTTTTTTTCCGGTTTTCTTTCTTGCCTGTCCCCGTTGAATCTTCATTTCGTCCGTGGTAAACTAAAACTATTCTTTTTCCTTAACAGGATAACACAAATTATTAGAAATGAGGAGGCTTTTTATGTGGGCTTATCATAGTACTTTTTATCAGATTTATCCAATCGGATTCTGCGGAGCGCCGGTGCACAACGATGGACAGACTGTTTCCCGAATCCGGAAACTTCTGGACTGGACGGATTATCTTTCCGGACTTGGGATTGACGCAGTCCTTTTGAATCCGATTTTTGAATCCGACAACCACGGATATGATACAAGGGATTTCCGAAATATTGACTGTAGGCTTGGCACCAATGATGACTTTGCGGAAGTCTGCCGCAGCCTTCACTCTCATGGCATCCGGGTCGTGCTTGACGGGGTATTCAATCATGTAGGAAGAGGCTTCTGGGCATTCCGGGATGTGCAGGAAAAGAAATGGGATTCTCCATATAAAGACTGGTTTTATATTCATTTTGACGGAAACAGCGGCTATAATGACGGATTCTGGTATGAGGGCTGGGAGGGTCACTATGAACTGGTCAAACTGAACCTTCAGAATCCGGCCGTGGTAGACTATCTCCTGGATTGTGTCAAATACTGGATTGACACCTTTGACATTGACGGGCTTCGTCTGGATGTTGCTTACAGCCTGGACCATAATTTCATGAAGCGTCTCAGAAGCTTTACCAACAGTCTGAAACCGGATTTTGCCCTGATCGGGGAAGTACTCTTTGGCGATTATAATCAGATTGTCAATGACAGCATGCTGCACAGCTGCACCAATTATGAATGTTACAAGGGGCTGTTCTCCAGCTTTAATGATATGAACCTTTTCGAAATCGCACATTCCCTGAACCGGCAGTTCGGTCCGGAACAGTGGTGCATTTACCGCGGCAAGCATCTGATGACTTTCGTGGATAATCATGACGTCACCCGTATTGCCAGCATTCTGAAACAAAAAGAGCATCTTTATCCTGTATACGGCACATTAATGACCATGCCGGGAATTCCGTGTATCTATTATGGAAGCGAATGGGGCGAAGAAGGAGTAAAAGCTCCGGACAACGATTATGCACTCCGTCCTTGCTTTGATGCTCCAAAACCAAACGAACTGACTTCCTATATTAAAAGGCTGATCTCTTTCCGAAAAAAGAGCGATGCCCTCTGCAACGGCTCCTATCGGAATGTCATGATTACCAATCGGCAGCTGATCTTTGAACGCCGGACAGAACAGGAACGTATTTTCACCGCCATCAATGCAGAAGGAAATGAATTCTGCGCACAGCATGGGGAACTGCAGGGAGAGGTTCTGGATCTTCTGAGCGGCGAACGCTTTACCATGAACGGACAGCTCATTATGAAACCATACAGTGTACGAATCCTCGTCTTTGATCCGGATTCCCACCCGGAATACACCAAAGAGCAGACGGCAGATGCCGAACTGGATTCAGTCAGCCTGGAAATGAAGGAAGCGGATAGTCCAGATTCTCCTGCTGATCTGGACACAAGGATTCCTCTTGCCGCTCTCACCGTTGTCCTGGGGTCGGCATCCCCAAGACGCACCGAACTGCTGACCCAGGCCGGAATCTCCCATGAAGTATTTCCGTCCACCTGCGAAGAACACATCAGCTCTTCTGTACCGGAAGAAGTAGTCCAGGAACTTGCCGGCCAAAAAGCCGAAAACGTCTACAGCCGCTGGCACTCTTCCCACCCACAGGAACGCTTTCTGGTCATCGGCTCCGACACCGTAGTCGCAAACAATGGTGTCATTCTCGGAAAACCAGCAGGCCGAGACGATGCACACAGCATGATCGAGTCCCTTCAGGACCACACCCATCAGGTTTACACCGGAGTCAGCCTGATCCTCTATGACGGCAAAGACAAACTGGTGCATACCTTTTACGAAAAAAGCGATGTGGACGTCTATCCAATGACACCAGACGAAATCGATGCCTACCTAAATACAAACGAACCATACGACAAGGCCGGAGCCTACGGCATCCAGGGACTCTTCGCCATCTATGTTCGTGGCATCCACGGCGATTACAACACCATCGTCG
This sequence comes from uncultured Sellimonas sp., assembly GCA_904393575.1. Lineage (GTDB taxonomy): Bacteria > Bacillota > Clostridia > Lachnospirales > Lachnospiraceae > Sellimonas. Next base: position 2,332 of record CAJFMZ010000088.1, read on the forward strand.
GACTTCCAATCGCCCGCATTTACCAGGAACTCAAAAAATGGATCCGGTTTTAAATTCTGATTTTTGGGGACGTGTACCGATGCATCGGTACACGTCCCCAAACTGCAAAAAACGACCTCCAGCCCAGTGTTTTCAAGGGCTGGAGGTAATTGTCAGATTTTTTTCACAGGTACACGACGTGGCTAGTTTTTGTACCAGATCATGCTTTCGTATGGGCGGAGTGTCCATGTGCCGTCTTCTGGTCTGGTGTTGTCTTTGTAGTTGGCAAGGATGCAGTTGTATCCTGTGAGGTCCAGGTCTGTCTTCCAGTTGATTTCTTTTCCGTAGAAGTTATTGACAACAATCATGTCTTCGTTCTGGTAGTGTCTTCTGTATGCGAAGACTGCCGGGTGTTCTTTTGCGATTGGTGTGATGTCTCCGTATGCTACGACGTCCAGTTCTTTGCGGATCCGGATCAGTTTCTGGTAGTGATGGAAGATGGAGTCTTCGTCTTCCAACTGTTGTTTTGCGTTGATTGTAGTGTAGTTTGGTGTGACTCCGATCCATGGTTCCTGGGTTCCGTGGGTGAATCCGGCGTTTGTGGTGTCGTCCCACTGCATCGGTGTCCGTCCGTTGTCTCTGGAGTGGATCTGGACGATACGGAATGCGTCGGATGCGGAGAGTCCTTTATCCTGTAAAATCTGATAGTGGTTTGTGCTTTCTACGTCCCGGTACTGGGAGATGTCGGTAAATTTGGCGTTGGTCATTCCGATTTCTTCTCCCTGGAAAACATACGGTGTTCCTCTGAGCATGTGGATGATGGTTCCAAGCATTTTGGCGGATTCTTTCCAGTATGTTCCTTCGTCTCCGAAGCGGGATACGACTCTTGGCTGGTCGTGGTTGCACCAGAAGACTGCGTTCCATGCGTTGTGCTCTTCCATTCCGATCTGCCAGTCAAAGAGGATCTGTTTGAGTTTTCCAAAGTCGGCTGGTACGAGTACCCATTTTTCATTTCCCATGAAATCGACTTTCAGGTGATGGAAGCTGAATACCATGGAGAGTTCTCCGGTATCGGCTCCTGCGTACTGGAAGCAGTTTTCCATGGAGGTGCTGGACATTTCTCCTACGGTAATGATCTCAGCGTCGGTTCCGAACGTCATGTCGTGCAGTTCTTTCAGATATTTGTGAATATTTGGTCCATCTGTGTAGAATCTTCTTCCGTCTCCTTCGTAGTCGTCCTCAAACCGCTCTTTGCTGATCAGATTGATAACGTCGAAGCGGAAGCCTTTGACTCCTTTTTTCATCCAGAAGCGTACTACATTTTGAACTTCTTTTCTGACATTTTCGTTGTCCCAGTTCAGGTCCGGCTGGGTTACATCGAAGAGATGGAGATAGTATTCGTCAAATTTTTCCACATATTCCCATGCGCTTCCACCGAATTTGCTTTCCCAGTTTGTCGGGGGTTCTCCGTTTTCTTTTCCTTTTTTGAAAAAGAAGAAGTCTTTATAATACGGATCGCCTTCCATCGCTTTCCGGAACCATTCGTGCCGGCTGGATACATGGTTGAATACCATGTCAAACATGACGCGGATCCCCCGGTCCGCGGCTTCGCGGATCAGCTCTTCTACATCTTCCATCGTACCGTAGCGCGGATCGATGTTGTAGTAATCTTCCACATCATATCCGTTGTCGTTCTGCGGCGATACGAAGAATGGAGTCATCCAGATATAATCCGCTCCGAGTTCTTTAATATAATCCAGTTTCTGGATGATTCCCCTCAGGTCTCCGAGTCCGTCTCCGTTGCTGTCGTAAAATGATTTCGGATAAATCTGATATACAGTGCATTTCTTGAAATCTGCTGTCTTCATTGCTGTCTTCCCTTCCTTTTATTCGAATGAGATCACGGTTGTCTTTCCAGCTTCCGCCGTCTGTCCCGGCTTCATCTGAATATTCTTGGCACTTCCCTCTCCGGTTACAATCAACATGGTGGTGGTCGGATGTCCTGCTGCCTTGATCTTCTCCGGATCAAACTGGATCAGAGGGGCGCCGCATTTAACGTGATCGCCCTGTGCGACAAGGAGTTTGAATCCGTCTCCTCCCATGTCTACGGTATCGATTCCGACATGAATCAAAATTTCCATTCCATTTGCAAGCGTCAGACCGCATGCGTGTCCGGTATCCGCCATGACAATACTGACTTCAGCGTCTGCCGGAGCAACTACAGTCGTATCGGTTGGCTCGATTGCCACACCGTCTCCCATTACTTTCTGTGAAAATACGTTATCATCCACTTCTTCAATCGGAATGACATTTCCGCTCAAAATTGCTTTGATTTCCGTCACAGGCTCTTCCTGTGCTGTTTCTTTTTCTTCAGCCGGTGCAGTTTCATAGGATGCCACTGCTGCGGCCGGCGCCGTTTTTGCCACAAGACCTCTGTCTTCGGCAGACAGTTTTTTCATTCCCACAAAGAACGTCAGAAGGAATGGCACAACGATTGCTTCCGCCATGGCAAGCAGGAAAATGAGATAATATTCCGGCTTGATGGAAATGATTCCCGGAAGCCCGCCAACGCCGATGCTCAATGCCTGTACCCCACATCCTACGGAGATCATGGCTGCAATGGCAGAACCGATCATACCGCAGACAAGCGGGAAACCATATTTCAAGTTGACACCGAACAGAGCCGGCTCGGTAACTCCCAGATAACAGGAAATACATGCCGGAACATTGACCTGCTGTGCACGTTCATTTTTCTTCTGAAGAATAGACATTGCCAGGACGCTGGATCCCTGTGCAATGTTGGAAAGTGCGATCATCGGCCAGAGGATGGTGCCCTTATAAGTATTGACAAGCTGTGTATCGATGGCGTTTGTCATGTGGTGCAGACCTGTCATGACAATCGGAGCATACAATAGTCCGAACAGTCCCGCAAACAGCCAGCCGAAGTGGGACATCAGTCCGCCGTAGACAACGTCTGCGATGGCGTTTCCGATTGCCCAGCCGATCGGTCCTACAACAGTGTGGGCAATGATAACCGCCGGAACAAGAGAACAAAACGGAACCACGATCATACTGATGACTTCCGGACAATGTTTCTTAAAAAACTTCTCCAGATATACCAGTACAAAACCTGCCATCATGGCCGCAATGACCTGTCCCTGGTATCCGATCATTTTTACCTGTGCAAATCCGAAATCCCATACCGGAATCTCGCTTGCAGGAGTATCCGCCACGCTGAATCCATTTAACAGCTGTGGAGATACCAGGGTCAGACCGAGGATAATACCAAGAATCTGTGTCGTACCCATCTTCTTTGTGATGGACCATACGATACCTACCGGCAGCAGATGGAAGACCGCTTCACCGATCAGCCAGAGGAAATTGTAAGTTCCTTCCCAGAACTGATACATGTCTGCAAGGCTCTTGGTGCCATGATCAAAAAAGTTGATTTCACCGATAATATTTCGGAATCCCAGAATCAGACCGCCGCAGATCAGTGCCGGAATCAATGGAGCAAAAATCTCTCCCAGCGCTCCCATGATCTTCTGCGCAACATTCTGGTTGGTTTTGGCTGCCGCTTTTGCAGCCTCTTTGCTCACACCCTCAATGCCTGCATAGGATGTGAATTCATTGTAAAATACGGACACATCATTTCCAATGATTACCTGATACTGTCCTGCCTGTGTGAAGGTTCCTTTTACGGAAGGAATCTCTTCAATGGCTTTTTCATCCGCTTTTTTCGGATCCACAAGGACAAAACGCATTCTTGTCATACAGTGTGAAACCGCCTGGATGTTTTCCTTGCCGCCGATCAGCTTTAAAAGCTGCTTCACGTCATTGTCGTATTTCGCCATCGTTCTCTCTCCTTTTCTTTCTTTTTACGAACTTGTTTGAACAACTTCAATATAGTACACTTGTTTAAACATGTCAATTTTTTTTTGGAAATCCGTCTTGATTTCCTGCGTTTATATCCTTATACTGTACTTAAGATGTTTAAACAAGAAAGGAGGGACATGGAAGTGCCAAAAGCAAAATACGACATGATTTACCATGACCTGAAACAGAAAATCGAAGATGAAACCTATGCTTATCAGGAACTACTTCCATCGGAACATGTCCTGGTCAAAACCTATGACTGCTCCCGGAATACTGTGCGACGTGCGCTTGCGGAGCTGACGGCCGACGGGTATGTGCAGCCGATGCACGGAAAAGGCGTCCGCAATATCTTTCAGCCCGTTGAACAGGCAGCCTTTACGGTAGGAGGCATTGAGTCCTTCCAGGAATCCGCTGTCCGGAACCAGATGGTTCCTTACACGAAAGTCCTCCAGTTTTCCGAACTCACTACGGATGCAAAAATCGCCAAAAAAACAGGGTTCGCCCTGGGAACCCCTCTGTACTATATTCAGAGGCTGCGTTACCTGGACGGCATTCCTCTGATTCTGGACCATAATTATTTCAGCGCCGAGCAGATCACCGGACTGACACCGGAAATTGCCCGTCACTCCGTCTATGCTTATCTGGAAAATGAGCTTGGTATTACGATTGCCACCAGCAAACGTACCATGACCGTAGAGCGGATGACGCAGGTCGATGAAACCTACCTGGATCTGAAAGACTATACCTGCCTTGCTGTCATTACCAACCAGACGTTTGATGACAATGGCATTCAGTTTGAATACACCCAGTCCCGGCACCGTCCGGACTATTTCCGTTTCCAGGACATTGCAGTGCGCAAGAAAAAATAGCCATCCGGATCTTTCGATTTCCGGATGGCCTGCGCCCTTCTTTAATTGTTGACATGATGATGCGGTGCATAGGAATCCACCGTCAATCCTTTAAATGCATATCCCAGTTTTCGATAATGCTCGATGATCTTTGGCAGGGCTTTCACTGTCGTATTCTTGGCATCGGTATCGTGCATCAGAATATTGATATGCTTTGCGCTGGAGGAAGTTGCCGCCGCAATCAGCTTTTCTTCCGGCACATTGTTGCCGCTTGCGTCCGTCGAATCACAGTTCCAGTCAAAATACTGATATCCTTTCTCCTGAACCGCCTGAGTAAGCCGGGTCATCAGGCCAGGTACATATTTTTTGCTGATCGTATTGCTGGAGCCTCCTGGGAAGCGGATCAGTCTGGATTTCTCCCCGGTCAGTCCCTCCACCATATCGGATATTTCCTGAAGATCTTTAAAATAAGCCTCCTCCGAGGAATAAACCGAAGCATAATCGTGGGTATAGGTGTGCAGTCCGATCGAATGTCCTTTCTCATGAGCCTGCCGGATCAAATCGTTCTTTTTCTGATTATTTCCCGTGACAAAAAAGGTTGCTTTTGCCTGGTACTGATCCAGAATATCCAAAATCTTCTTCGTATTCTCTGACGGTCCGTCATCGAAGGTGAGATAAACAATCTTTGCATCCCACTCCGGATTCGCCTCAACGGTAATATTCTGTACAATCTCCGCCTGATTGCCGGACCGGTCCTTTGCGGTGTATACCGCCTGATAGGTCCCAGGCACCGCCAGATCCACCTTTTCCGAATGAATCTCCAGCACAGGATTCGGATCCATATCATCGGTTACCGTAACTCCCTGGGAAAAGTCAATCGTCTTTCCCTGCTTTACCGTCATATCTTCCACACCCTGTATCTCCGGTTTCTGTGTATCCTTCGTCCTCGTAAGCTGTGCCTCTTTTTCCGTCTGATTCCCGCTGGCATCCTCCGCCAGAATCTCGACCGCATGAGTGCCCTCCTCGTCCAGGCTCTGTCCCTCGGCAAACCGGACTGTCACTTCGGACCGGTCTTCGACCCGCTCCACAAACATCTCCGGCTTGACTTCCTCTATCATATCCGTGGCATAATCCTTCACCTCAAGATCCGGCGGTGTAGTATCCCGCACCTGAACCACCGCTTTTTCACTGTGATTTCTCCATGTAAATACAACCGGATAATCTCCCTCTTTGGAAACATCCACATCGGATTTGACCGAAACCTCCTCCGGCTTTCCAAACCAGACTTTTTTAATATGGTCTGCCGGATCAAAAGGATCACCCATTTCCTGTTTAATTACGCTTTCTTTCAGCTTCAGCGGATGCGTATACGTATAAAACCATGCGCCGCCTCCCACAATGATGGCCAGAGCCAGGATCACCAGGAGCAGGCGCCTGAGAAGCTGAAGTTTTCGATTTGCTTTCTTGTTTCTTCTTTTGTGTGCTTTCATAACTTGTCCCATTTTCTTTTGTATTTTTAGTTTTCTGTTGCTTTCGTAGTCACAAGAATAACACCCTGGTCCCCAGGAGTCAATGGAACAATTTTTAAGATTCCTTAAATATTATTTATGACATTCAAACTTCAAACTTATTTAATAAAGCTGTTGTTTTTATCTCATTTTCATCACATAAATGTGAACCTTTATTTCATATTTTCAAACAAAGCATCACATTTCTGTCATATTCTAAAAGGCCAGGGCCAGGCTTGGCTTCCAGTCCTCCTATTATCCGTTGTCATCTAAAAAATAGGCTTCGCCTATTCAACTCCCCCTGCCCCTCAATCATGAGGGGTTAGGGGTTTCCTTTTGTTACGTTTTCCTGCATAATAGTCTTATGAA
>CAJFMZ010000089.1 GCA_904393575.1 uncultured Sellimonas sp.
GAAACAGGAAATTCGCATTTACAGTGCAGGGATGCTGCCGCAATGCGACAGTGACGAGATCGCACTTTATATCGATCCCGCAGATGATGGCACCGCATTCAGCGCCTGGGTGGAGGAACAGTTTGGCAATATCGTTTCCCTGAATGCATCCGAGCTGAACAGCGGTACGGATGCCGATATTGAGACATCTTATAAAAATGATGATATCCGGTTGGCATTGACAGTCAGCCTGTGTATCCTTGTCTTGTTGTTGCTGTGTTTAGGCATGAAAGAAAAGCGGGAGATCATGATCCGTAAAATGCTGGGACACTCCACATTCCGGATCGTGATCCAGCTGACCGCTCGCTTCCTGTGTGAGCTCCTGCTGTTGTTTGCGGCCGTTCTTGTGTTGTTGTGCATGGTCGTGACACCGACGTTCTCCGCATATTATCAGGAACTGTATCAGGACATCGCTCAATACTTGTGGATCGGTTGTCTGGCGATACCGCTGCTGCTGATGATTGCCGCTTTGTTTGTTTGCAGTGCCATTCATGCATCGGATCTGAAGAACACGACTTCTCTGCAGTGGATGAGCAGAGCGAACCTCGTGTTGAAGATCGCGCTGTCCTGTATGCTGCTGATGCCGCTGATCACATCGATCAATCGTCTGATTCCAAATATGCAGCATTATCTGTTCCTGCGCAAACATGGAAACGAAATCCAAGAGCTCTACACGTTCTCTTATTTCAACGGGAAGAGGGATGATCTGCAGGAATTGTATGATGCAATCATTTACTTTGATCTGTCGGATTACACAAATTTCTCCGATCGGCATGCATATTCGTATTACGGGATGTCCAATGCGGATCTGGGATTTCCTACACAGCCGGCACCGTTGCTGTATGTGAACAAAACATACCTGAATAAAAAGGGACTGCAGTATGTGGATACCGAAGGGCATCCGATCGATCTGGACGAACTTCAGGATAAGACCTATCTGATCCCGCCATCGAAACAATATGTGGAAGCACCGGAGGATGGGACGGTCATTTATGTCCGATCGACCGGTTCCCATGTCGATCTGCAGGCCGGCATCCTTGGCGGCATCGATGAGCCGATCCTTGTCGTGTATCCGCGGTTCAGCGGCATGAATGTCAATGAATCCGGGATGTTTTTCGATCAGGGCGATCGTTGGCAGATCGAAACGATGATCGAAGCGGTCTGTGAGGAGGACTATTTGCTGCATTCGCAGCAATCGCTGATCTCGCGGCTTTTAACAGATGCTTCCAATGCCATGTTTTCCAGCGGTACCAACGTGGTGCTCTTCGGCCTGTTATATGGTCTGTTCATCATACAGTTCTGTTCGATTTACATTACACAGCATCAGAGAGAACTGGTGCTTGCCTATATGGCGGGAAAAGCACGATGGGAGCGTTACGGTCCGATGATCCTGGTCTTGCTGGCATCGTATCTGATCATCGTTTTGATCGGTACGGCACTGCTGAATGTTCCATTGTCCATCTGTGTGGAATTTGTCCTTCTGTGCATCTTGGTCGATGTGATCCATTTTTACTTTTTTGTCCGCCATGCGGAAAAACACATGGCAGTGCCGGCGCTGAAGGGAGGCGAGTAAATGGGGACGACGATCGTGCGTTTATCGCATATCAGTAAATTTTTCGGGTCTCAAACATATATTGTAAATTTTATATATAATGCAAATATATATCCACAAACCAATTAATAGATTTTAATATATTTCCACATTAATTTATAGGATATTTTAAACAAAATTCTTCATTAATTTTTATTATAATAACGGCCATAATTTTAAGCAAAGACATATAGTCCTGCTCTTGTTGTCTCATATCTAGTGGATAAGTACTATGTATGTATCTGTTTCTCAGATCCCTACCATTACTATATTCCGATTTATTAAGCATGAAATTCAAATACTTCTGTTCCGGAATACTAAATAAAGTATTCCCATATCGTAATTCACCAGCTAAAACAAGCTTTTCTATTTCTGATATATCTTTATAATAAGAAGGGCATACAACATCGTGAATATATAGATCTTGAAGCAATGTTACACGAGAATCAACATAATTAATTATACCATTTGTATCCACACGTATATCACCACGTTTTTCCAGCCATCTAACATCATTCATCTCCCATTCTGGATATTCTATAATGTTTACTTCACAAGATGCTAGCGCGTCAAAAAAGCTTTTGAAAGACTTTTTTTGTTTTGGGAGATAATGCAACATACTTTGATCAGAAAATAACAAATACTGCTCTCTTTCTATTTCTTTGCTATTGGCATAGGCATATTTATTATTTATCATTGAGGGTAAGTCAGAAAATGCCGTCTGTTTTGAAGACATTTCAAATAGTTCTCTATCAATAATATTATATTTAACAAACAGATCATACTGTTTAAGCACGCCATCCATCTCAGAAGGAAGGTTACGACACTTTTCTAAAAAAGATTGATCATACGATGGCGGATTAAAGATGAACCCCTCAACATTAAACTCATCTCTCAAATATTCTGTAAAAAACCATTTATAGATATCTTCGACATGAATATTTAAATCTGCCAAAAACGACATATACCCTTTCATTTCAACAGAAGATTTCATATCCGAAATCTGGAATGCCGTTCCAATTTCATAATCTTTTATTCCTTTTACACCTATAATCTTTTCTAAGGTACCAAGTTGTGATTGAACAGATGGAAAAGTACAACGAAATTGAAGATCAGTATATCCAAACAAATAAATAAAATTATTTAAAAGTGTTGCATAATCTTGATTATTTCTAATCCAGCTTGCATCATATGTTAGCTGATATCGATAAGGCTGTAAAATATCTACCGAAATTAGCTGACTAGAATCCTTAAATCCGACCCCAACTCCATAAACTATTTCGACACCACGATCAACACAATTTTTCCAATAGTCCTCTACTTTTCGCTTAGCCTTCAATCTTAAGTTATCACTGATTGGACACTCCGCACTACTTTGTGATGAAGCTAATAATTGTAGCAATCCTATTTCCGGGAATTCAGAGTCTATATATTGATTCAAAATCATCTCAAACTCGGTAGCTTTTAGCGAAAGTGGAATATAATAATTATTTTCTGAGATTTGTGTTCTTTTTTCCAAAAATTTTCTAATAATTATTTCTGCTGTTTGACTAGATGTGCGCATAAATTCCGCTAAAATGGTATCGTAGTATCGGACAACCCCTTTATGTCCTAAAATTTTGTATAAAATAGGTTCAGAATCATTAAGTATACATCTAAAAGTACTTTCTGAAATTCTTTCATAAACTTTAAATTTTTCAAATAACGCAAAAAAATCATCAATATAAATAACACAGACAGAATGATATTTCTTCAAAAATGATATATCACTAATTTCTTTAAAATAACCTGCAATTGTTGGCATAAGTTGTTTTACTTTGGAATCATATGGCTGAGTATATTCTGTTTTAATACCTTTAGATGTAAATACCTGATAAATATTATATAGTTCAATTATCTGATTAACATCATTATACTCCGTGTCTTTTTGAAATTGATCTAAAATTTTTCTTGCTTTATTAAAATTGTAACTAAGACTCATATCAACATTGCTATAGAATTTTATGCCGTCATATTTTGATCTCATTTAACTCATTCCTCTATTTCTCACCTATCAATATAAAAAGTAAACGTCTTATTTTTTTGAACCATTTCAATATCTCGTATTCTCTATTGAATTAAAATCGCTGGTTCTTTACCTCGAATATCCCTGAACTTGAATCATTCACGTGTTGTCGAAGTTCTGTCATTTTACGACAATAATTGCGACACTATATCCCCATAATGCTGTAAAACTTGTTATAATACATTATTGAAATTATTATGACATAACCCACCAAATCTTTTTTAAATAATTTATATAATCGGCAAATCCCATCATTCAGTTCTTTCAAAATTTTACTCTTCACGCAGTAACAGCTTACATTATTGGGATATAGTGTGTTACCGCATAAGACTACGATACTTTTTCATTTTTATCATATACAATGCAAATTGTTTTCAAATCTTGTTTTATATATTTAAATGATAAGCTATCAACTACTACTTCACTTTCCTCCCAACCCCTTTCTCTCCTTCGCTTCCTCAATCAGCTCCTTAGCCTCCTCAAACGCCTCCGGCAGATACGCTTCCGTCCATTCGTTTCCTGCCTTCTCCCACTTCTTAATTTCTTCCCATTTAGTCAGCACTTCACCTGAACTTGATACGACCGCATCCCCGAACACATGCGGATGTCTCCTTACCATTTTATCAATGATCCCCTGGATCACATCATCCATGGTAAAGTATCCTTCTTCCTCTGCGATCCGGGCATGCATCACCACCTGCAGAAGCAGGTCTCCCAGTTCTTCTTTCAGGTTATCCGGATTTCCTGTCGCATCCAGTATATTGATTCCACAGATCACTTCCGCGGCCTCCTCTATACATGGCTTTTTAAGACTCTTATGTGTCTGCTCCCTGTCCCACGGACATCCATCCAGTGCACGAAGTTTTGCAACCACCTGCTCCAATTCTTCAAACTTTGTCATATCATTCCACTCCTTTATCTCTGAAATACTCTCTGATATTCTCTTATTTTTTCAAATATCCTTTTCCTCTTTTTCGCTCTTCCCCGCTGTTCTGTTTTCAATACTCCATTCTGGTACGATCCTCGATCCATGCATACACTTTCCCCCCATCACATTCCCCAACCAATTTTCCCATTACACAGCACTCTACCATCTCTCCATAATACGCACCCATCATCTCATCCTCTCACACCCTCAGACTCCAATTCGAAAATCCCATACTTTTTGCCGACTGGTAAACCGGAAACATTACCTCTTCCAGCCGCCCGGAGAACTCTCGTTCCAATAGTCCTTGCTGATACAACTTGTGCCTAATCTCTGGATTATTCAGATGTTCTTTGGCGCATTTTTCAAACGCCGCATGGATTTCCGGATACTCCCACATCATTTCATAGGATAAATATTCGTTTTTACATAGCATCGGAAAATAAGTATTCCAGTCCGGAAGGCTGTTGCTTTTCCTGCTGTTCATGCTCCGGGTTGTCGGTGTCAGATTCCACAGTTCATCATGGGCCACATAAGACCAGGGCACAAAATGATCAATCGAAATATTTTTCTCATTCAGCCGTTCTTCTCCATAGATCTCACAGACAGGTCTGATGGAAACAATCATTTTCCAATATTTTTTCACCTTTTCCAGATTCCGCTCTTTCGGCGGATAGAGCTTGTCCAGGATTCCCGGAACACTGGGATTCCTTCTCTGGAGATACTGGATGAGATTTCGCTCCACCCATCCCTGTATGATTTCGTAATTCTGTCCGATGTAATCCGCCCATTCTGTCTGTATCTGAATCCGGGTGTCCAGTCCACGGAATTGTAAAAAATAATACATCAGCCTTTGTTCCTGATTAATTCTTGCTGCAAGGTTTTTGCCGGATCTGTTCCACTCTTTTCCTTTCATGGATTCCATGAAAGGTGCCTGCAGCCGATACGGCACGTTCTGGGATAAAGTCCGTTTCATAGCCAGGACTTCTTTATCCTCGCAGGATGCCAGATAGTCCAGAATCACTTCTTTCTTCTCGCAGGATTTCATATTGCTGATTTCACTCAGGTGATGAACCACCCGTTCCAGCGCATCACTGGGGCCCAGATTTAAGTGATACTCCGAAACCATATACCAGGCATCGGCAATCATTTCATCGATCAATTCCTCAAAGGTAATGATCGTGTGCCCTTCTTTGATTTTCCGCGCAATCGCCTGAAACCAGAATAATTTATAACACTCGCTTTTGTTATCAAACAGTCTGGAAAAATGGGCAATATCCAGCCTGTCAGAATATGGGAACTGCATATCAATCTCCTAACCAGGGACTCTTTCTTCTAAAAGATTCCCTTCCTCATCTACGCCATATCATTCTACCTTCCATTTTACCAAACTCTCTGTCTTTCGCCAACCGATCGCACCCTATTTCCAGCCCCACCAAGCCCCTTCTCCCAATATTCCATCTTCGAAATCCGCACACTGAAAAAAGCCCGATTCTCTTTCCAAGAATCAGGCTTTTTCGAAATACTATTTTTATTGTTACAGCAGTGCTCCTTCCAGATCCTGCAGCATAATATCCAGTGCGTTAATTCCACCTTCTGCCGTATACCATACTGCCGGGTGTTCCAGGTACACGATATGTCCGTTTTTATACGCGTCCGTTCCCATCACAAGCTCATTTTCCACAATCTCCTGTGCAAGCTGAGCACCCTCTGTGTTAATTGCGGCGTCACGGTCCATGACGAAGATATATTCCGGATTACGTTCCACTACGAATTCGAAAGATGCTTCATTTCCGTGGGTGGAGGTAGTCGTATCCGAATCCACGCCGACATTTTCAAAACCGACCTCATTTCCGATCAGGGAGCATCTTCCGTCGTTTCCGAGAATGTTGAAGCCGCCGCTTGTGCACATTCCGACAATGGCAGTTTTATTTTCCGCAAATTCGGCCAGCGTCTGGATCCGCTTGTCAAATCCGGACATCAGTTCTTCCACTTCCTCTTCTTTTCCGAAAATTGCGGCGATGGTTTCCGCATTGCTTCGTACACTTTCTACAACACCCTTTTCGCTGTCCGTGGCAAGGTAGACTACCGGCGCGATTTCATTCAGCGCATCATAGGAAGAGGAAAGCCGGCCTCCGATGAAAATCACGTCCGGCTCACACGCCATGACTGCTTCCAGATCGGCTTCTTTGATGGTTCCCAGATTTTCTATCTTCTCATTTGTCACATAGTCCTGCAGATAGTCAAGGGAAGTAGTGGCGCTTCCGACAACGCAGTCTCCCTCTCCGAGGCTGTCAATGATGTCAAGACAGGCCATGTCAAGAAGGGCGGCCCGTTCCGGGCGGTACGGTACTTCGATTTGGGTTTCTTCTCCATTTGCATCCAGGCTTGTGATCGTCACCGTTTCTGGTTCTGAGGTCTCTTCACTTCCTTCTGTCTGTGCCTCCCCTGATGTATTTTCTGTTTCTTTCGATCCGCACGCAGCAAGTGAGAAAGCCATTGTGCAGGCTAAAATCAAGGTAATGAGTTTTCTTTTCATCCTTCGTTCTCCTTTTTCACATAGAAATCATTTAATAGTAAATTGCCAGAGGTCTTCCTTTGACCATCTGAATTTCAAAATCCACCTGATAGATCTCCGACAGATTTTCTTTTGTCATAACTTCCTCCACAGTTCCGAATTTTGCGATTCTGCCGTCCACAAAGGCGCAGATATAATCCGAGTAAAAGGCCGCATAATTGATTTCGTGCAGTACAAGTACCACTGTCTTTCCCAGCTCATCGCAGAGCCTGCGTACGATCTTCATCATATTGGCGGCGTGGTAGATATCCAGGTTGTTGGTGGGTTCGTCCAGCAGCACATATTCTGTGTCCTGAGCAATGACCATGGCGATCATCGCTCTCTGCCGCTGTCCTCCTGAGAGTTCATCGATGAACTGGTCTTTCATGTCCTCCAGTTCCATGTAGGCAATGGCCTGATCGATGATCTCCTGGTCCTCTTTTGTAATCCGGTTTCCGGAATACGGGAATCGTCCGAAGGCCACCAGCTCCTGTACCGTCAGTTTCATCTGGATCTGGTTGCTTTGGGTCAGGATCGCCAGCTTTTTGGAGAGTTCCCTACTCTTCCATTTGCCGATATCTTTCCCGTGAAAATCCACCAGTCCTTCGTCCCGCGCAATCAGCCGTGAAATCATACCCATGACTGTTGATTTTCCGGCTCCATTTGGACCGATCAGCGACAGGACCTTGCCCTTTGGGATCTCAAAAGAGACTGAATCCACCACCGTTTTCCCATCGTATGTTTTCGTCAGTTCTTTTATGTTCATTTCTCAAACCCTCCGTCTTGTCAGCAGCAGATACAGGAAATAGATACCGCCGCCTACCGTAATAAACACGCTGACCGGAATCGAGTAGGTGAAAACGTGTTCCACAATCAGCTGTCCTGCCACCAGTACGATCATTCCAAACAGCGCGCTTCCAAGGATCAGCTGTCCATGCCGGAATGTCTGCAGGAGCTGTCTGGACAGGTTGGCAATGATCAGTCCCAGAAAGGAAATCGGTCCCACCATCGCCGTCGCCACCGCGATGCAGATCGTCACTCCAAGCAAAAGTCTGCGGATCGTCCGGTCATAGTCCACGCCCAGGTTCACCGCCTGCTGTCTTCCAAGGGTGATGACGTCCAGAAGCGCCAGATCTTTTCTCAGCACAAAAATCAGGACTCCCAGAACGATCACGGAAAACACAATGATCTCCGAGTTGACATTGCTGAAACTGGCCACAAGGGTACTCAGCAGGTTATCATATTCATTCGGATCCATCACTCTTGTCAGGGTCGACTGGATGCTGGAGAAAAACGAGGTCAGCACCGTCCCGATCAGCAGTACATACAGGACGTTATAGTTTGTCTTTTTAAACAGCCAGCCGTAGATCACCGTTGCCGTAATCCCCATAATGACCAGATCCACCGCAAAGGAAGCGTTGGCATTGTTTGCAAGAATGCTTGTGGAGCCTGCGAAAAACACCACCGCCGTATGGATCAGGGTGTAAAGGGAATTCATTCCAAGCAGACACGGGGTGACGATGGTGTTGTTGATCACCGACTGGAACACCAGGGAGGCG
>CAJFMZ010000090.1 GCA_904393575.1 uncultured Sellimonas sp.
TAAGGAAGACACATGTTGTTGATATGGACACTATGAAGAAAACTTTCGAAAAAACGATGACGGGCAAAAAAGCAAAATTCATAGAGCCGAATATGCAGGCTCTCGGAGCTTGGGAAGGCTGATCATGGGAAGAACTATATTGGTGCTGGGACATTACGGCAGCGGAAAGACGGAGTTTTCGGTAAATTATGCTATGTATATGAAAGAAAGACGAGAAAATGTTGCTCTTTTAGACTTTGACATAGCCAATCCGTATTTCAGAAGCCGTGAACGGCAGCAGATGCTTGAAGCGGCGGGGATAGACGTATATTTCAATGAATACGGATATGATATAGCAGAAGATCTGCCCGCTATAACTGCAAAAGTCAGAGCGCCTCTTGAAAACAGCAGCTATGATACCATTGCCGATGTCGGAGGCAATGACAGCGGTGCCAGGATAATCAACCAGTTCAGAAAGTATTTTGAGAAAGAGGATACTGAAAGGTATCCTTTTCCTGTATAAAGGAGAACAGTACATGAACGAGCATTCTAAGATCAGGGAGATCAAAGGAATCGGAGAGAAGACGGAAACGCTGTTTCACAAGATGGGCGTCTATACGGCAGGGGATCTTCTGCGATATTATCCGAGGACTTACGATATCTATGAGGCCCCGGTTCCCATCAGTGAACTGGAAGAAGGAACTGTGGCGGCGGTGGAAGGCAGCATCTTCGGAAGCGTCCAGGTCTCTCCGAACCGGAAGCTTCAGACGGTGACCGCCATGATCCGGGATCTGACCGGGACGCTGAAAGTTCTCTGGTTTCGGATGCCGTTTCTGCGGAACACCCTCCGATCCGGGGCACGGATCATCGTCAGAGGCAGGGTGGTGAATAAAAGAGGCGGGATTGTGATGGAGCATCCAGAGATCTTCCTGCCGGCAGAGAAGTATCAGGAGAAACTTCATACGATGCAGCCGGTCTACCCGCTGACAGCCGGGCTTTCCAATCTGACAGTCATCAAGGCGGTACGGGAGGTGCTGGAACACATTCATCTCCAGAGGGAGACGATCCCGGAAAGCATCCGCCAGAGATACCATCTCTGCGAGTATAACTATGCTCTGCGGGGGATCCATTTCCCGGCAGACAAGGAGATGTACCAGAACGCCCGGACCCGTCTTGTCTTTGAAGAGTTCCTAGAATTTGTGCTGGCAGTCCGCCAGATGAAAGAGGAGAAGGAGACCAGTATCAATCAGTGCCGGATGGAGCCGAAACAGGAGGTGGATGCCTTCCTTTCCAGTCTTCCGTTTGAGCTGACCAACGCCCAGAAGAAAGTCTGGGGGGAAATCCGCAAAGATATGCAGGGAGACTATACCATGTCCCGGCTTATTCAGGGGGATGTAGGATCCGGAAAGACGATCGTAGCGGTTCTGGCGCTTCTGGAAGCGGCCTACAATGGCTATCAGGGGGCCATGATGGCGCCGACAGAGATGCTTGCAAGGCAGCATTATCAGTCGGTATGCGAGCTGTTTGAACAGTATGGAATTCCGTTTCGGGCAGAGCTTCTGACTGGATCCATGAAGGCAAAAGAGCGCCGGGAGGCCTATGAACGGATTGAATCAGGAGAGGCGGATCTGATCATCGGCACCCACGCCCTGATTCAGGAAAAGGTCACCTATCACAACCTGGGGCTTGTCATCACCGATGAACAGCATCGATTTGGCGTCCGGCAGAGGGAGGCGCTGTCAAAGAAAGGGACGATGCCGCACATTCTCGTCATGAGTGCAACACCGATCCCGCGGACTCTTGCCATCATTCTCTACGGGGATCTGGATCTGTCGGTCATTGATGAACTGCCCAAGGACCGGCTTCCCATCAAGAACTGTGTGGTGGATACCGGATACCGGGAGACGGCGTACCGCTTTATGAAAAAACAGGTGGAAGAAGGCCGTCAGTGTTATGTGATCTGCCCGATGGTGGAAGAAAGCGAGGCCATGGAAGCAGAAAATGTCATCGACTATTCCGCCATGCTTTCCGAAAAGATGGGACCGGAGGTGACGGTAGGATACCTGCACGGCAAAATGAAGCAGGCTGAAAAGGACGAGATCATGGAGAGGTTTGCGGAGAATCAGATTCAGATTCTCGTCTCGACTACGGTCGTGGAGGTGGGAATCAATGTGCCGAACGCCACGGTCATGATGGTGGAGAACGCCGAACGGTTCGGTCTGGCACAGCTTCATCAGCTCCGGGGCAGAGTCGGCCGGGGAAGGTATCAGTCCTACTGTATTTTTATGACGGCATCGAAGGCAAAAGAGACAAAGAAGCGGCTGGATATCCTCAATCATTCCAACGATGGCTTTTACATTGCAGGGGAAGATCTGAAACTGAGAGGACCAGGAGATCTCTTTGGGATTCGCCAGAGCGGCCTGATGGAATTTCGGCTGGGAGATATTTTCCAGGATGCAGCCAATTTGCAGATGGCAGCGGAGGCGGCCTCGGACGAAGAAGTCAGGGACTTTCCGGTTTTTCACAGAGCGAACCGGGAAGGAATCCATGTACTGTAGAAGGGGTTCGACAGAAAAAACGGCTCAAAATAAAAAAAGTTGTTGCATATTTTTGAAAAATGTATATAATAATATTTGTGACTGTTGGAAAGACATCTTTGGAAGACAGCGTACAGCACAGGCCGGAATAGCTCAGTCGGTAGAGCACTTCACTCGTAATGAAGGGGTCGTCAGTTCGAGTCTGATTTCCGGCTTATATGAAAATGCCGTAATTTCACGGAATCTGGGAGATTTCGAGAGTTACGGCTTTTTTATTTAGCAGAGCACGGAGTTCCTGATAAATAAAATACTTCACGATAAGCTGTTTTTTTATTTGTATTGCTATTGTGCGGGCATTTGTGTATAATAGAGAAAAAGATATGAACGTGAAAGGAGCGGTGCTATTATGGCAAAGTCAGCGAATTTATATGCGAGAATAGAGCCGGAAGTGAAAGAACAGGCCGAAAAAATTCTATCTACATTAGGTATTCCTGCTTCCAGCGCTATCAATATGTTTTATAAACAGATTATTTTACAAAGAGGGCTGCCATTTGAAGTGAAAATTCCAGACAGAACGCCTACAGATATAAGTACGTTGGGAGACGAAGGACTTCACGCAGAGCTGGAGAAAGGATATGCTGATATGCAAGCAGGGCGAACCAAAGACGCAAAGACCATTTTTGATGATATCCGTAAAGATTATGAATTATGATTTTTAACGTAGTAATATCAGAGCAGGCCGAGGAGGATTTGCGAGGAATATATGAATATATTGCCTTTGAGCTTTTAGCACCGGAAAATGCGGCAAAGCAACTGGATCGGTTGGAAAAACAGATATTAAGTTTAGATGAACTGCCAGAACGCTTTCAGAGATATGGGAAAGAACCGTGGCATAGTCGAGGGTTGCGGTTTGTTGCTGTAGATAATTATATTGTGTTTTATATTACTGATATAGAAGAGCAGCGTGTAACGATCCTTCGTGTCATGTATAGCGGACGTAATATAGAAAAACAGTTAAGCGTCCATACAAAGCAATAATCGACCGCAAGTCCACACAAAGAGGGCATCGATCAATCATCTGATTTGATGATTTTGCGACACCCTCTTTTTTACATGTCACATTCTTTTGTTCAGAAAGAGTTATTTACCAGCCATCTGTCTTTCCTGCTCTTCGATCATCTTCTTGACCATATAACCGCCGACAGATCCGTTCTGTCTGGAAGTAAGGTCTCCGTTGTATCCGTCTGTTAACGGCACACCGAGTTCGTTTGCTACCTCATATTTGAATTTGTCTAAAGCACCCTTTGCTTCTGGTACGGCTGCTTTATTAGATGAACGATTTGTCATGATAATATCCTCCTTTATCGTTGTGTGATTTTTTGTAACTTTTTGTTACAGTCATAGTATGTGAAGAATGCGCTGAATTACTCTGGAAAAAACAGGAAATATTGATAAAAAAGAAGATTGTCTGTTGACAGGGAAAACTGGAATTCACTACAATAACTGGTGGGCAAAATGAGAAAAGAAAAGAGGGGTTCAAATATGAGAACAATGGAATTTAAAATGGAACGTCCTGGATTGATTGAAGAAGGGCAGGAAGCGGAAATCACGGAACTTCAGGCTCTGGGAGGATACAGTTATCTGATCGAGCCGTCGGTTGCCATGAGCGGATTATACAAAAGCTGGGACAGGCTGAAATCAAGGAAGGGGATTGTAAAGGAAATTAAGGAAACAGACCGGGGATACTATGTCACTATGGAGTTTGAGGAGTAGAGGATCCGGATCTGTAAAAACTTATTGGAAATGGCTGGCAGAGAGCAATGAGATTTTGACAGACCGGAAAGTGGTATGATAAGATACATACCGTAGGGAAATGAACAAGTTAGAAAGGAATGAAAACACGCATGAGGAGAAGGGGACATCAGTTATTAGGGCTTGGACTCAGCCTTTGCCTGATTTTAGGAAGTGCCGGGATACCATCTGCAGTCGGATATGCGGCAGATACGACGGTTGAAAATATGGCAGAAGCACCGATGGCAGATCAGACAGAGCCGGCACAGAATGACAGGGTGCAGGAAGATGCGGCAGAGTCCGATGTGCAGAATACAGAAACAAAGACCGAGACAGTTCCGGATGAAACACAGACGGAAGAAAACCAGGGGCAGGAGGCAGGCCAGACAACAGATGCCGCACAGGAAACCGGAAACGAAGCAACAAGTCCGGCGGAGACTCAGACAGAAGAGACACCAAAGACAGAGGAGAGCCAGGAGACCGAAGCGGAGGATGCGGGGCCGGAAGAGTTAAAGGAAAACAGTTTCCGGTATCACAACGGAGAACCGATTCACCAGGTTCAGACTTATTCCAGAGCGGCGTCCTATCCGTATGCCTGGGAGAAGGTCAACGGGAAATATATGAACAGTATTGGACAGGTGATTGAGGGCGCGACCAAGAAAGGAATCGATGTCAGCTATCATCAGGGGACAATCGACTGGCAGAAAGTGAAAAATGACGGAATTGATTTTGCTATTATCCGGTGTGGATACGGCGGAAATTATACATCTTATGATGACAGGCAGTGGCAGAGAAACGTTTCAGAGTGTGAACGCCTTGGAATTCCATATGGAGTGTATCTTTACTCCTATTCAGAAAATGTGGAGGATGCAAAGAGCGAAGCGGCTCATGTACTCAGGCTTTTAAAAGGACACAATCCAACCTATGGAGTGTACTATGATTTAGAAGATGATACAACCGCATCGGCAAGTAACACAACGATCGGACAAATAGCAAAGACGTTTTGTGATCAAGTGTCAGCGGCAGGCTATAAAGTCGGAATCTATGCGAACAAGAACTGGTGGGAAACCCGACTGACTTCTTCTGTTTTTAAGAATGAAAAATGGTTGAAATGGGTGGCACAGTTTAATACTTCTTGTACCTACAAGGGAAATTACTCTATTTGGCAGTGTACTGATGAGGGAAGTGTCAATGGAATTAATGGGTTTGTAGATGTTGATTTCTGGATGAGTGATTCAGATCTGACCGAAAACGCAGTGAGCGTATCCGACAAGAACGTTATTTCAGGCAGCGCCCATATGCAGACCTACGGCTGGCTTGACTCGGTGCAGAACGGATCTGTGATCGGTGTGACCGGAGAGTCCAAGCGGATGGAGGCGTATAAGATTACCATTGGAAGCGGTTACGGTGATCTGGGTGTACGTTATACCTCTTTTGTGGAAAACAAAGGATGGCAGAGCTATGTGACGAGTGGACAGCCATCGGGAACCACAGGTCAGAGCAAGGCGATTCAGGCAGTAAAAATTGAGCTGACCGGAACCCAGGCGAATAATTATGATATTTATTACCGGGCCCATGTCCAGACGTACGGCTGGCTTGGCTGGGCGAAAAATGGCGCAAGCGCCGGAACATCCGGATACAGCAAGCGGATTGAAGGAATCCAGATCAAGCTGGTAGCAAAAGGAGGAGCTGCACCTGGAAGCACATCCGGAGCATTCCTGGAAAAACCAAAAGTTCAAAATATCGTTTATCAGGCACATATGCAGACATCCGGATGGAACGCTGCCGTGATGAACGGAACAACCGGAGGCGTGACAGGAAAGTCCAAACGAATGGAAGCACTGAAGATCAGTCTGGAAAATCCGCTCTATTCTGGCGGAGTGCAGTACCGTGCTCATGTGCAGACCTACGGCTGGCAGGGATGGAAGAGCAATGGAGCCATTGCCGGAACGACCGGATTGAGTAAACGAATGGAAGCGGTGCAGATTCAGCTGACCGGAGAAATGGCAAAGAAATACGATATTTACTATCGTGTGCATGTGCAGACCTATGGCTGGCTTGGCTGGACGAAAAACGGTGCAAAAGCCGGAACTGAAGGCATGAGCAAGAGGATGGAAGCAGTCCAGATTCAGCTTGTGGAAAAAGGAACGGCAGGACCATCAGGCGGCGGAGCTGCATTCCGTACAAAATAAATAGAGAAAGATGAAGGGCAGGATCAAAAGAAAAGGATCCTGCCCTTTTCCGCAGGCGTTTCCTTACAGAAGTTTCCTGCAAAATTGCTCTAAAAAACCGATCACCGCATACAGCGCCATGGCCATGATACAAAGAAGAATGATGGACATCAAAAGCCAATCCATCTTAAATACCTGGCTGGAATAGATGATCAGATATCCAAGTCCCTCTCTGGCCGCCAGAAATTCTCCAATGATGACGCCCACGAGGCAGAGACCGATATTGACCTTCATCGTGCTGATGATGGCAGGAATGGAAGAGGGAAGTACGACTTTTGTGAGGGCGTGCAAAGGGGTGCCGTGTAGCGTGTAGATCAGCTTGATTTTATTTTTGTCCGCACTGGTAAAGCAGGTATAAAGGGTCATGATGCTTCCAAAAATGGCCACCGACATTCCGGCTACAATAATGGTTTTTCTTCCGGCACCAAGCCATACAATGAGCAGAGGGGCAAGGGCGGATTTTGGAAGACTGTTCAAGACGACCAGGTACGGCTCCAGGATTGCAGAGAGCTTTTTGGAAAACCAGAGCAGGACGGCGGCCAGAATGCTGATGACGGTGACCAGAAGAAAACTGACAACCGTTTCATACAGGGTAACAGACAAGTGCGGGAAAATACTTTTGTCCTCTGCCATGGATAAAAAGCAGTCCAGAATTTTGGATGGACTGCTGAAGATAAAGGAATCGATGATCCCTTCCCTGGCCGTCCATTCCCAGAGAATCAAAAAGAGAATCAGGACAGCGATCCGCAGAAACAAAATCAGGCGCCGTTCCTTTTTTCTGACGGTAAGATAAGCGTACTGGGAAGGGGATAGATCAGTCGGGTTGGTTTTCATGTTGGTTCAGCTCCTTCCAGATCAGATTGAAATAGGTTTTGAATTCCGGGGCATTCCTCCGGTTCAGCGGGGTGTCTTCGGTTTGGCCGGGAAAGTCAAAGTGCAGGCTGACAGTTGTTTTCAGAGATGCAGGACGGATGGAAAGCACGAGAATGCGGTCTGCAAGGCTGATGGCTTCGGAGAGATCGTGGGTTACCAGAAGGGCTGTTTTTCCTTCTCTTCGGATAATCTGACCGATATCATCACTGACATTGAGCCGGGTCTGGTAGTCGAGGGCGGAAAAAGGTTCATCAAGCAGAAGCAGCTCCGGATTCAAGATCAAAGTGCGGACAAGTGCAGCCCGCTGCCGCATTCCGCCGGAGAGTTCAGATGGCCGGGAAGATTGAAACTGCCCAAGACCGTAGGCTTCCAGCAGATCTCTGGCCCGTTGTTTGATTTCCGGAGTCAGGGATTTCTGTATTTCCGGACCAAGCAGTACATTTCGGTAAATGCTGCGCCACTCAAGAAGTTCATCCCGCTGGAGCATATATCCGATCTTCTCTTTCTGATCGTTCACCGGCTTCCCGTGCAGGAGGATTTCGCCCTCTTCCGGAGTCAGAAGTCCGGCAATCAGGGACAAAAGAGTGGATTTGCCGCATCCGGACGGGCCGACGACAGCAAGAAATTCACCTGTGTGAACCGTAAAAGAGAGATCGCGAAGTGCGGGGGTCTCTCCTTTGAGTGTATGGTAGGAATGGCTGATATGATTGATGCTCAGTATGGTGTCCATATGGCTGGCCTCCTTCTATTTATAACATAATGTATGTTGACAGGGAAAAAGATGTGAATTATAACTAAACAGTAGAATGACGAGAAAGAGGAGCAATTATGCAGGAGCAGAAGATCAATTATCAAAAGGAACTGGAGCGGACACTGGGGGAGATCACGAAGGAAGGAAAGGTGCCGTCCCTTTTGCTGCACAGCTGCTGCGGCCCGTGTAGCAGTTATGTCATGGAGTATCTTTCAGACTATTTTGATATTACCGTCTTTTATTATAATCCGAACATTACAGAAGAGGCGGAATACCGAAAGCGGGCAGAGGAGCAGAAAGCGCTGATCGGACAAATGAACGGCAGGCTGAAGCATCCGGTTTCCTTCCTGGAAGGGGAGTACGATGCCGGTACGTTTTTTGACATGGCAAAAGGAATGGAACAGCTTCCGGAGGGCGGGGAGCGGTGCTTTCGCTGTTACGAGATGCGCCTTCGGAGAACAGCCGAGGAGGCGGTCAAGAGGCAGATGGAATTTTTTACTACGACCCTTTCCATCAGTCCGATGAAAAATGC
>CAJFMZ010000091.1 GCA_904393575.1 uncultured Sellimonas sp.
TATAAAAAAGAGCATCATTGTTTTTACTCCCCATTCATAACCTCCCGATACCCCGGATATCCGTACGCACTTTCCGCGCTCTTCACAGCCTTAATGATCGCTTCACTCATGACTTCCGCCGCAAGTGTCCCGACCAGATCCTGATCTGCCACGATTTCCCCTGTGGATACCGCGTAGATACTGTCTCCGTCTGCCGTCGTATGGATCGGGCGGATGGATCTTGCATAGCCGTCATGGGCCATTCCGGCAATCTTGCAGAGTGCAGACTTCTCAAACTTTGCGTTGGTAAGAATCACTCCGATGGTGGTATTTCCTGTAAATTTGTTCTCCACAACCTCTGTGCTGGCATACAGAAGCTCTTCTGCCGCCCGGAAGGATCGATGATCTTCCGAGAGAAGGCCTGCCAGTTTTGTACCTGTTTTCCAGTCGTAAATATCTCCAAGAGCGTTCACTGCAACAATGGCCCCAATCTGCAGGGCTCCGATCTGAACGGCATAGCTTCCAATGCCGGACTTCATGCAATAATCCATTCCTCCTGCTTTGCCGACGGTTGCGCCGCATCCAGCCCCGAAATTTCCATCCCGATAATTTCCCTGTTCTGCATTCAGGCATGCTTCATATCCCATCGCTGCATCCGGGCGGACCGACGCATCTCCCACGGTCAGATCAAACAGGTCAGACTGACAGACCAGAGGCACTTTCGTAACTCCGACGTCAAAGCCGATATTCCGCTCTTCCAGATACCGCATCACTCCATCAGCCGCTCCAAGACCAAAAGCACTGCCGCCGGCCAGGACGATACCGTGAACCGCATTTGCTGCAGCAAGGGGTTTTAAAAGTTCCGATTCTCTTGATGCCGGTCCTCCTCCCCGCACATCCAGTCCGGCACACATTCCCTGCCCGGACTCAGACAGGATGACTGTACATCCGGTACCGGCTTCTTTGTTTTCCGTCTGTCCAATCCGGATCCCTTTTATTTCTGTAATCGGTAGTTCCTTTTTCATATCCTTCTCCTTTTACTGCGCATCTTCCTGTTCCAGTCCTGCCATAAACAGCTCGTAGAAGTCGTCTTCTCCTGCCAGCATCGGGGAATTTTCCCCTCCGCCGTTTGTGCTCCGTTTCATTGCTGCATGGAATTCTTCTCCCGCACAGATCAGATCCATCTCATAAATTTCATATCCCAGTTCCCGGCAGGTTCTACAGAACGCGCCGAAGGGATCTTTCTCCTGTCTTGTTGCGAGAAGCTGCTGACGGATTTTGGGATCATGAAATGCCCGGTGCTGGAGTGCATCCAGCAATTCAATACAACTTGCCATTTTGTCTTTTCTCCGTTTTTCTTTTAATACTGTTCCATCCAGCTTGCCAGATCGCCCTGGTTCAAGCGTCCGTTTAAGAGTCTTCCTTCTTCAACTTCTGCATTTGGAACTGCATTTCGTATTGCCTCAGTCGCTTTTTTGATTCCGCTTCCTCCCGATGTCGCAAACGGAACAATCGTTTTTCCGCCAAAATCATACGTCTCCAGGAACGTATTGATAATCGTTGGTGTCGTGTACCACCAGATCGGAAATCCAATGAAAATCACATCGTAATCGGATACATTTGCATCCTTATCCGCCAATGCCGGACGGGAAGAAGGATCCTGCATTTCAATCGTGCTTCTGCTGTTCTTATCTGTCCAGTCCAGATCCGCTCTTGTATACGGCACTTCCGGTCTGATTTCATAGAGATCGGCATTTCCTGCCTCTGCCAGTTTTCTTGCTGCTGTCTCTGTGACTCCGCTTGCGCTGAAATAGGTTACTAATTTTTTGCTCATAATGTTTTCCTCCTTACTTTATATCAATTACTGGACATCGGGCCGTTGCTATAGAAAAGCTCCGGTCCGACTGTCCGGATTGTTCTTTACATGTTCCGGTGTCCCGGCCGCTACGACCGTACCGCCGTCTTTGCCGCCTCCTGGTCCCATATCAATGATGTAATCCGCACATCGGATCACATCCAGATCATGTTCAATGACGATAACAGTAGCCCCCTGGTCAATCAGGGTCTGAAAGACATCCATCAGTGTTTTTACATCCAGCGGATGAAGTCCGATGGTCGGCTCATCGAAGACGAAAACGGAATCCGACTGGGCTTTTCCCATTTCGCTTGCCAGTTTCAGGCGCTGTGCCTCTCCGCCGGATAATCCAGGCGTTTCCTCTCCAAGCGTCAGATATCCAAGTCCAAGGTCTTCCAGTATCTGCAGCCGCTGACGGACCAGTTTCAGATCTTTGCATGCGATAAGAGCTGTATGAACATCCATCGCCATCAGTTCCGGCAACGAATAGGATTCTCCTGTCTTCGTCTGATAGCGAACTTGCTCAGCTTCCCTGGCATATCGCGTACCGCGGCAGTCCGGGCACGGAATATCCACATCCGGGAGAAACTGTACATCCAGACTGATCACTCCCGTTCCATCGCAGACCGGACAGCGCAGCTTTCCCGTATTGTAGGAAAAATCTCCGGCCTTATACCCTTTCTCCTTCGCATCCGTAGTTTTTGCAAAAATCTTCCTGAGTTCGTCATGCACATTGGCATACGTTGCAACGGTAGAACGTACATTAATTCCGATCGGAGCCGCATCAATCAGTTTGACATGCTCAATCCCTTCTGCCCGGATTTCCTTTACATGTTCCGGCAGTTTTCTTCCCTGAATGCTGGCCGAAAGTGCGGGAACAAGACTTTCCAGAATCAATGTCGTTTTTCCGGATCCGGATACTCCGGTGACCACGGAAAGTTTTCCTTTGGGGATATCCACTTCCAACGGCTTTACCGTATGAATGGCATCCGTTGAAAGAGAAATGGTCCCCTGATCAAACAGCTCTTTTTCTGAACACTTCTGGGATCTATGTATTCTAGATCGTCCGGATAAAAACGGACCGATCTGAGATTGCGGATGGTTCATCAGTTCGTCCGGTGTTCCCTGTGCCAGAATTTCTCCGCCTTTTGCTCCTGCTTCCGGCCCCATTTCGATCAGCCAGTCTGCCTGCCTCAAAATCTGTGTATCGTGATCCACAAAGACTACGGAGTTGCCGTCCGCAATCAGATCCTGCATGACACCGGTCAATCCGGCAATGTTTACCGGATGCAGACCAATGGATGGCTCATCCAGTACGTACAGAACACCTGTTGTCCGATTTCGGACTGCTCTTGCAAGCTGCATTCTCTGCCTCTCTCCTGTCGATAAGGTAGAAGAGGCACGGTCCAGTGACAGATAGCCAAGTCCCAGATCCAGAAGACGTCTTGCGGAAGTCTGGAAGGATTCACAAATGCTCACTGCCATGGGACGCATAGGCGCTGGAAGTGAATCAGGCACCTGCTCTACCCATTTCACCGCTTCATCCAAGGTCATGGTACAGACTGCATCGAGGGAATATCCATTCAACTTTGGCCTTCTTGCTTTTTCTGAAAGTCTGGTTCCATGGCAGTCAGGGCAGATGTCTCTTTTCAGGAATTTTTCCACCCGCTTCATTCCTTTTTCATCCTTGACTTTCGCAAGGGCATTCTCCACTGTATATACGGCATTAAAATAAGTGAAGTCCAGTTCACCGCCCTGGTCCGAGTGTTTCGGCTTATAAAAAATATGCTTCTTTACCGCCGGGCCATGATAGACGATTTCCTTTTCTTTTTCGGTCAGATCCCGAAACGGGATGTCCGTCCGGACACCCATGGCACGACAGACGTCCGTCATCAGCGACCACATGAGAGATCTCCATGGCGCCACAGCGCCTTCATCGATTGTAAGAGATTCATCCGGAATCAATGTAGATTCATCTACAGTCCAGACTACGCCTGTCCCGTCACATTTCGGACAGGCTCCCTGACTGTTAAATGCCAGCTCCTCCGCAGAAGGAGCATAAAATTTTGCATTACAGACCGGACAGGTCAGCCCATGTCCTGCCGCCACTTCCAGTGTCGGCTCCAGATAGTGTCCGTTTGGGCAGCAATGATTTGCCAGTCTTGAAAACATCAGACGAAGGCTGTTCAGAAGTTCCGTCCCGGTTCCAAACGTGCTCCGGATTCCCGGAACAGCCGGCCTTTGATGCAGCGCAAGTGCCGCAGGCACATACAACACCTCATCCACCTGTGCCCTGGAGGCCTGGGTCATCCTTCTCCTCGTATAGGTGGATAAGGCTTCCAGATATCTTCTGGAGCCTTCCGCATAGAGAACTCCCAGCGCAAGCGAAGATTTCCCGGAGCCGGAAACCCCTGCAATTCCTACAATCTGATTCAACGGCACATTCACGTCAATATTCTTTAAATTGTGCACTCTGGCCCCATGTATTTCTATATTCCGAATCATAAGATGCTCCTTTCTGACACTTACGTTATCACCATTTCACTTGACCGTCAAGCAGATCAAAGGAGGTTTTAACCGGCCTCTCTCTTGACAAACTATAGTGAACATATATTATAATAAATTATTCTTACATATAATGGAGGGAAAATGATGACAGATAAAGAACTGATGCTGTCCGGACATTTATACATTGCAGGAGGTCCGGAACTTGCCAGCGATCACCAGAACGCACGTCGGCTTACCCGGTTGATCAATTCGCTTACCGAAGAAGATACGACAGAACGTCTCGCTCTTTTCAAAGAGCTTTTTGGAAGTGTGGGCGAAGATTTTTGGGTGGAGCCGCCCTTTCGCACAGATTATGGATGCCATACTTACATCGGAAATCA
Source organism: uncultured Sellimonas sp. (assembly GCA_904393575.1). Classification (GTDB taxonomy): domain Bacteria; phylum Bacillota; class Clostridia; order Lachnospirales; family Lachnospiraceae; genus Sellimonas. The sequence goes on from CAJFMZ010000091.1 coordinate 4,723, forward strand.
TTTTTATGCAAATTATGACTGTATCATTATCGATGTGGCTGAGGTTCATATCGGAGACAATGTGTTCTTTGGACCAAGAGTCAGCCTATATACAGCCGGTCATCCGATTGATCCGGTCATCCGCAACAAACAGCTGGAGTACGGGAAAGAAATCCATATCGGAGATAATGTCTGGGTCGGCGGCAACACGGTAATCAATCCGGGCGTCACCATTGGAAATAACGTGGTAATCGGCTCCGGTTCCGTTGTCACAAAAGACATTCCTGACAATGTCGTTGCCGCAGGCGTTCCATGCCGGGTGATTCGGGAGATTACAGAACAGGATACTGCATACTGGAAAAAGGAAGAGGCTTTTTACTACGAACATGTAGACAAAGAATAATGCAGGCCCTAGGGCCTGCATCTCCCGCAAGGCTCGTAACCCATCCGGATCACGTCCTCTCTTGTTCCGCTGTATTCACTCATGTTGGAAGCTTTAATATCCTTGACACTTGCACAGTCCGGCTCATGAAATTTCATCGTATTCGTATTGAGGATGTAGGTTTCCTCTGCCGCCTGACTGTTTTCTGATTCCATGTCTGTTTCCGAATCCTCCGCCTCACGGCTTTCTCCTGTGGCATAGTCAATCTCTATTCCGGGCTGTACATTATACACATAAACGTAAAAGGAAATGCCTGCTCCGCCATCTTCCACAGACCCCGCTTCCATCAGGACACCGGATGCCACCAGATTATCCTCCTCAAAGACCGGAGTGACCTCATATAACACATGATGATCTGTTTCTCTAATGTAATCCGCCACCATATTTTCAAATGGAAGCATCCCCTCTGTATTCATATATCTGGTACCGGTGATCAGATTTTCTTCATTTGCATTCTCCGCAGTCAACTGAAAGCCAATCAGATGGCAGCGATTATATAGATATCCTCCGTCGATATCTTCATATTCCTTATTCATCCATCCTGACGGTTTCACTTCAGAAATACTTTCTCTTTCCTCTGTCGGCATCAGCTCTTCACCAATATTTGCCTTTGCCGTTCCGCACCTGCCAAGCTCATCCAGTTCACTGTATTCTTCGTATGCCTCTGTCTGAAGCTCCGAATCCGAAAAATCCGGTTTATTGCCATCGACAGTCGTGTAGGGTTCTCCGCTGTATTCCGGCAGGTTTTCAACAATTTCTTCCGCTTCTTTCTGACTGACGGTTTCAAACTGCTCTGTTTTGTTTGTGCTGTCAGATGCAGTTTCCTCGTAATTTCCAGGGATACTGCCGCAGGAAGAGGCTGTAAAAAGAAAGATCAGGCAAAATACCGGAAGAAAGATCTGTTTTATCCGTTTCATGCTTTCTGCTCCGGACATGCAAGAATCGCTGTCTGTCTTTCCATATCCGGACTGATTACGATTGTATTCGTATCATATCGTTTCACCGGATCTTCTTCTTTTAAAAATCCATCCAGCGTTCCAATCACATCGTATCCAAACGTATTGCTTCGATAATGCATCGGAATCACAACATTCGGTTTCAGTTCCTCCAAAAGCACCCGGATCTGATCTGGTTCCATTGTAAAAAAACCTCCTACCGGCACCATCACCGCATCCAGATCGGTAAGAAGTTGCTTCTGCTCTGCAGACGGCATGCATCCAATATCGCCCAGATGCGCAATCCGAAGTCCCTCGGATTCCAGCAAAGTCATGATATTCGTCCCACGCTTTTCTCCATGACAATCGTCATGAAAACTGTCAAGCCGGGTGATCTGAAATGGATTTTCTCTGCTTTCTTTCCGGATGTTCACCTTTTCTCTTGCATTGTGATCTCCGTGTTCATGGCTTGCAAGCACCTCGTCGGCTTCAAGCGGTTTCAACGTGAGTCCCGGAACATTGTTGTCTTCGTATGGATCAAATACAACCGCATAACCATCCTTCGTCACCCTGAAACAGGAATGTCCAAACCATTCTATCTTTACTTCCCGCATGTTTCTTTCCTCCCTTTCGTCATATTCCGGAACATCTGATCCAGTTCCGGAAAGGTTTTCTTCATCCGGATCGGCCTTCCGTTCTGATCCAGAAAGCAATGTCCGGAATGTCCGACAGCTACAACTTCTCCCCTGCATGTCATCTCATAGGCAATTTTCATTTTGACACCATTGTATTCTTCAATCTCTACCATGATCTCAATCTCATCCTGAAACGTAGTTGTTTTCTTGAAATCACAGTCCACATGAATAACCGGAGATACAATTCCTTCCTGTTCCATTCTGTCGAATCCCCATCCTGCCTGATCAAGGAAGTCTACTCTGGCCTCCTCCATCCACCGGATATAGTTGGAGTGATGGGTGATTCCCATCCGGTCTGTTTCATAATAGTGCACTTTATGTCTGTATACATTCATACTGCCGCCCTCCTGCTGCTAAACAATTCCTGTCTTCTTGTGTTTATAATAATAATAACCGATAAAGATCAGTGCTGTCAAAATCCAGGTTACCGGATAGCTGAAAATGATTACCGATATTGTCGGACTGACTTTCAGCGCCACCGCAAGCCAGAGAATACGCAGCACACAGATTCCTCCAAGAGTGATAATTACCGGAACGATCACATCTCCAATTCCCCTGAGTGCCCCGGCCAGAATCTCTATGAAGACATAGACAATATACCAAGGAGCAATCAATACGAGCATATCGCTTCCGATTTTAATGACATCCGCATCGGTTGTAAACATCCGGAACAAAAAGCCTCTTGTGGCGATCAAAAAGACAACCATCACAAAGGCGGTCACCAGCTCCATTCCAAGGCAGACTTTGACGCTCTTTTTAATTCTGTCCAGTTTTCCGGCCCCATAATTCTGTCCGACAAAGGTCGTAATGGAAATACCAAAGGCTGTATTGATCATCCAGAAAATTGCATCCAGCTTTCCATATGCAGACCATGCAGCCGTTGTATTTGTCCCAAAGGAATTCAGTGATGCCTGAATCGCAATGTTCGTAATCGCAAACAGGATGGATTCGATTCCTGTCGGAATACCGAGTTTAATCTGGCTGACCAGAGCTGTCCGGTAGAACCGGATCCTGGACAATTTCAGATGAAGCAGCCCTTTGGAATGCATCAGCTTCAGCGTCACAAGTACTGCGCTGAATGCCTGGGCCAGCAGAGTCGCAAGAGCAACACCGAATACTCCTTCATGGAAGGCAATGACAAAAGCCAGGTCCAGAACAATATTGACAATACAGCAGGCAATCAGGATATACAGTGGCGTCCTGGAGTCTCCCACTGCCCGCAGAATACTGGATCCGATATTATAGACAAAGGTGAACAACAAACCTGAAAAGTATACCCTGAGATAAACTGTGGAATCATGCATGATTTCCGCTGGCGTGTTCATCATCCTGAGCATGGATGGTGCAAAAACGATTCCAATGATACTCAGCACAATTCCGCCTGCCACGGCAATCGCATAGGCATTATGAATGCCTTTTTGTACAAATTCCTCGTCCTTTGCCCCATAGTACTGTGCAATGATAACGGACGCCCCGGAAGACAAACCCGTAAAAAATCCCACTACCAGATTGATCATCTGGGAAGAGGAGCCGCCCACGCTTGCCAGGGCTTTCGTTCCCACAAACTGCCCCACTACCACAGTGTCTATGGTATTATACAGTTGCTGAAAAAATGTCCCGATCATAATAGGGAAAAAGAATACCAGCAGCTGTTTCCAGATCACTCCCTCTGTGATCTGATTTTTTGTCTGAACTGTATTTTCCATCTCAATCCTCTCTTCCTGATACCCATTTTCGATTTACTAAAAAGGTCCATATCCGATCTGGTTTGCTACAACGACAAGCAGAAAGGCGGCGGCCATCATAGATACATAGATCTTCCAGCAGAATTTCATCCACGCTCCATACCCCACCTTGCACAGGGAAAGCTGAACAAGACTCCCTCCCGGCCAGAA
>CAJFMZ010000092.1 GCA_904393575.1 uncultured Sellimonas sp.
CAGATCCGTCTGTTGAGACTGTTATGAAAGGCGCTGAAGCAATGAGAGCTTTTGAGCCTGACTGGATCGTTGCTATGGGCGGAGGTTCCCCAATCGATGCTGCAAAAGCAATGTGGGCATTTTATGAATATCCGGATACAAGCTTTGAAGATCTGTGTACACCGTTCAACTTCCCGGAATTAAGACAGAAAGCAAAATTTGCCGCAATTCCATCTACATCCGGAACTGCAACAGAGGTTACAGCATTCTCCGTTATCACAAACTATCAGACAGGAGTAAAATATCCGCTTGCAGACTTTAACATTACACCGGATATCGCAATCGTAGATCCGGATCTTGTTTCCGGACTTCCGGTAAAACAGGTTGCCTATACTGGAATGGATGCGCTGACTCATGCGATTGAGGCATATGTGTCCACATTAAACGGACCATTCACAGATCCGCTTGCTCTTCAGGCAATCGAGATGGTACTGGATTATCTGCCGGCATCCTATCACTGTGATATGACCGCAAGAGAACAGATGCACTATGCACAGTGCCTTGCAGGAATGGCATTCTCAAACGCACTGCTTGGTATTGTTCATTCCATGGCTCATAAGACAGGAGCAGCATTCTCTACCGGACATATTCCGCACGGATGCGCAAATGCAATCTATCTTCCATATGTAATCAAATATAATGCAAAAGATCCTGTGGCTGCAAAACGTTACGCAGAGATCGCACGCAGAATGGGACTTCCGGGAACATCTGAGAAGGCACTGATCAACAGCCTGATCGCCAAGATCGATGCTTTCAATGTGGAACTTGGCATTCCGAAGACATTAAAAGAATTTGGAATTAATGAAGAGGAGTTCAAAGAAAAACTTTCCTCTATCGCTGAACTTGCAGTCGGCGATGCCTGCACAGGATCCAATCCGAGAAGCATTACACCGGCAGAGATGGAGAAACTTCTTACATGTACATATTACGGAACAGAAGTTGATTTCTAAAAAGGCCTGTTACCGCCGCCGCTTTTTCGGAAGCGGCGGTTTCCTTTTGCAAAAAAGAGCGAGATTCATTGAAAAAAACGATATATCATCCAGAATTCACTTGATATTTTATGAACAATATTTTATGATAAATGGAGTATAACAATTAGGAGGCATGGGAGATGTACAAAATTTTAAAAGCAAAAGACCTTGCAGAAAATATTTTTCTCATGGATGTTGAAGCTCCGCGTGTGGCACGCCACTGCGAGCCGGGGCAGTTTGTCATCGTAAAGATGGATGAAAAGGGAGAGCGTATCCCGCTCACAATCTGTGACTATGACAGAGAGAAAGGGACCATCACCATTGTAGTTCAGGTGGTAGGAGCATCCACAAAGAAAATGTCCGAATATAAAGAAGGAGACTATTTCCGTGATTTCACAGGACCGCTTGGACAGCCGTCCGAATTCGTTTCTGAAGACCCGGAGACATTAAAGAATAAAAAGATCCTGTTTGTCGCAGGAGGACTTGGAACCGCTCCGGTATATCCGCAGGTAAAATGGCTCCATGAGCGCGGAATCGATGCAGATGTTATCATCGGTGCAAAGACAAAAGATCTTGTAATTATGGAAGAAGAGATGAAGGCAGTAGCAGGAAACGTTTATGTTTGTACAGATGACGGAAGCTACGGACATGCCGGTATGGTTACTTCCATGGTGGAAAAGCTTGTCAAAGAGGAAGGAAAGCACTATGACGTCTGTGTTGCAATCGGACCGATGATCATGATGAAATTCACATGCCTTCTTACAAAAGAGCTTGGCATCCCGACAGTTGTCAGCATGAACCCGATCATGGTCGATGGAACCGGAATGTGCGGTGCCTGCCGTCTGCATGTAGGAAATGAAATCAAGTTTGCCTGTGTAGACGGGCCGGAATTTGACGGCCATCTTGTAGATTTTGATGTTGCGATGAAGAGACAGTTGATGTATAAGACAGAAGAAGGAAGAGCAATGCTGAGACTGCAGGAAGGCAGCACACATCACGGCGGATGTGGAAATTGTGGAGGTGACAATTAAGATGGGAGACGTATTAAAGAAAGTACCGGTCCGCGAGCAGGATCCAAAGGTAAGAGCAACAAACTTTGAAGAAGTATGTTTAGGATATAATGCAGAAGAAGCAATGGAAGAAGCTACCCGCTGTATTCACTGCAAAAATGCAAAATGTGTTCAGGGATGTCCGGTAGCGATCAATATCCCGGAATTTATCAAAGAAGTAAAAGAAGGCGACTTTGAGGGCGCATACAAGACGATCAGCCTGTCCTCTGCCCTGCCTGCAATCTGCGGTCGTGTATGTCCGCAGGAAACACAGTGCGAAGGAAAATGTATCCGCGGCATCAAGGGCGAGCCGGTATCCATCGGTAAGCTGGAGAGATTTGTCGCTGATTATGCTCTGGAGCATGATATCAAGCCGGAAGGAGCAAAAGAAAAGAACGGACACAAAGTAGCAGTCATCGGTTCCGGTCCGTCCGGACTTACCTGCGCCGGAGATCTGGCAAAGATGGGATACGATGTGACTGTATTTGAAGCGCTTCATGAACTGGGTGGGGTTCTGGTATATGGTATTCCGGAATTCCGTCTTCCGAAAAAGAAAGTCGTAGCAAAAGAGATCGAAAAGGTCAAAGAGCTGGGCGTAAAATTTGAAACAAACGTAGTAATCGGTAAGTCTACTACGATTGATATGCTGATCGAAGAAGAGGGATTTGAGGCAGTCTTCATCGGATCCGGAGCAGGTCTTCCGAAATTCATGGGAATTCCGGGTGAGACGGCAAACGGAGTCTTCTCTGCCAACGAATACCTTACAAGAAGTAACCTGATGAAAGCATTCGACGACAGCTATGATACTCCGATTGTAGCCGGAAAGAAAGTAGCGGTTGTCGGAGGCGGAAACGTTGCAATGGATGCTGCAAGAACAGCCCTTCGTCTGGGAGCAGAAGTACATATCGTTTACAGAAGAAGTGAAGAAGAGCTTCCTGCCCGTGTGGAAGAGGTTCATCACGCAAAAGAAGAAGGAGTGATCTTTGACCTTCTGACCAATCCGGTTGAAATCCTTGAGGAAGATGGCTGGGTAAAAGGAATCCGCTGCGTAAAGATGGAGCTTGGCGAGCCGGATGCATCCGGAAGAAGACGTCCGGTTCCGATCGAGGGATCTGAATTTGATATCGATGTGGATACAGTCATCATGTCCCTTGGAACTTCTCCAAACCCGCTGATTTCTTCTACAACAGAGGGACTGGAAGTAAATAAGTGGAAATGTATCGTTGCTGATGAAGAATTCGGAAAGACATCCAAAGAAGGTGTGTATGCCGGAGGAGACGCAGTAACAGGAGCTGCCACGGTTATCCTTGCAATGGGTGCAGGAAAAGCCGGAGCAAGAGGTATTCACGAATACTTAAAAGATAAATAAATTACAAAGAAGAGAGTAGGCAATGGGGCTGTAGAAAAATCTACGGCCCCATTTTATCTTCTCGTCATAAGGAGGACAAGACGATGTTGACAGAATTCACTCATTATCTTCCGGTCAATCTGATTTTTGGAGCCGGAAAGACAGAAGAGCTTGGAAAGGAAGCGTCAAAATATGGACGGAAAGCATTGATCGTAACTGGAAGAGGCAGCACGAAAAAGAGCGGTCTTCTGGACCGGGCAAAAGCACTTCTGGAAAAGGAAGGGCTGGAAGTTCTGGTATTTGACCAGGCTGAGCCGAATCCTCTGGCTTCCACTGCCATGAAAGGGGCTGCGATGGCCAGAGAGAATGGATGCGACGTGATCGTAGGACTGGGCGGCGGAAGTATTATGGACTGCAGCAAGGCAGTAGCATTCGCGGCATGCAACGAAGGAGATATTTTTGATTATATTTATGGAAAGAAGCAGGGAAGCGGAGCACTGCCGCTGATTCTGGTACCGACCACATGTGGAACAGGAAGTGAGGGAAACTGCTTTGCTGTTTTAACGGATGATGAGACAAAAGATAAAAAGTCTCTCCGGGATAATTCGGTCATTGCCAAAGCATCCATTGTCGACCCGGAACTTATGACAACCATGCCGGCATCGGTATTGGCATCCGTGGGATTCGATGCGCTCTGCCACTGCATGGAGGCATATCTCAGCCGGATCTGTGATCCGATTACAGAGATCATGGCGTTGGAAGGTATTCGTCTGATTCATGGGAATCTTCTGACCGTCTATCAGGAAAAGCAGCAGGGTGTGACGGAACTTTCCAGTATGAACATGGATGCGTGGAGCGCAGTTTCTCTTGCCAGCACATACGGAGGTATGGTGATCAATCAGGCGGGCGTGACAGCACCTCACGGTCTGGAACATCCGGCCAGCGGCATGAGAAATATTACTCACGGGAAAGGTCTGGCTGCACTGACTCCGGTCATTTACCGAAAATCCATTGAAGCTGCTCCGGAAAAATTTGCGGTGATTTCCAGATATCTGGGAGGAAAAGATGAGACGGACTGTGTGGAGAAGATAGAAGAGCTTCTTGATTCCATTCAGCTTCGGACGAGTCTTTCCAAAGAAGGCGTGCTCCCGGAAGATATTGACTGGATGAGTAAAAACGCATTTAAAGTATCTGCGGCAGGCATTCAGAATCACCCAAAAGTATTTACGGAAGAGGAAGTACGTCAGATTTACGAAGAAGCAATGTAACATTTCAAATGAAGAACACAGGCACAGAGCCGGGAATGATCTGCCCCCCTCTGTGCCTGATTTTGTATCAGGGACTGAAAGTTTCAGAGCGTAGATATTGGAAAGAGAAAGAAAATAGGGTATAATAATAAGATACTATGTTATGACAGAGGTGGCTTGGTATGAAGGAAGACAAAAGGATCATGATAGTTGGCATTGGAGGTGTAGGAGGATACCTTGCCGGAATGCTTGGCTTAAGATATAAAAATCTGACATTGATTGCAAGAGGGAAGAGAAAAGAAGCACTTCAGAAAAACGGTGTGGTACTGCACAGTGATTTCAATGGCGAGATTATCACAAAACCATCTGTGATCGAGGAGAGTGCATCGGAAGTCAGTCAGGTCCAGGATCTGATTTTTCTCTGTGTGAAAACATATGCACTTCCGGAAGTCTGCCGGACATTGCGGTCCTGTGTGGACGACCATACTATTCTCATCCCGGTGATGAACGGAGCAGACACGGCCGACCGGGTGAGAGATAATGTGGGGAAAGGGCTTACCGTGAATGCGGTGATCTATACTACGTCTGCTTCCAACCCGGATTATTCGATTACACAGCTGGGAAAATATACGAAGATCATTCTGGGCGCAGAAGAGAAAAATGAAAAAGAGGCTGCCAGAGCTGCGGCGGATGTCCTTGCGGACGCCGGTATTGAGTGTGAAGTTTATGATGATGTCAGACAGGCGGTCTGGGAAAAATACATTTTCAACTGTGCGTACAACGTGATTACAGCCTATTATCTGGAAACAGTGGAGCATATCCGGGACAGACAGGACCGAAGAGAAGAATTTCATACGCTTCTGGAGGAGGCGCTTCTGGTGGCAAAGGCTGCCGGGGTACACATCCGGGATCATTATGTGGAAGAGGAGTTCAACCGCTTTTTAAGTCTGGATGAAGGATCCACCAGTTCCCTGAAACGGGATATTGAGGCCGGAAGGCCATCGGAATTTGAAACGTTTGGGGGATATCTGCTTCAGACGTCGGACCAGTTGGGCGTATCCATTCCTTTGTCCAGAAAGTTTTATAATGGATTGCAGGAAAAGTTAAGTCAACAGACAATATAGAGACGGAACACAGAAAATGAGGTAGATGACGTGACAGAAAAAAAGGAAACAGCATTGGAAGGCAGAGCCTTTTTAAAAGAGATTACAGAAAAGCTAAGACAAAAGATTACACAGATGGATCGGGAGATTCTGGCAGGCCAGAAAGATATCGAAAGCATGCATGAGTATTACTGGGATAATTATACAGAAATGGACCAGTATGGTTATGAGGATTATGACAATCAGCAGGCGCTCCTTCAGCGTGTCAATGCAAACCAGGATTCTCTGCGTCTGAAAGCCCGATATGTCAAGATGCTGGATTCACCATTTTTCGGACGGGTTGATTTTCGATATGAAGGGGATGACGAGCCGGAACTCTTTTATATTGGGATTGGAAACTTCGCAGAAGAGGCAGGCAAGGTACCTCTGATTTACGACTGGCGAGCACCGGTGAGCGGACTTTTCTATGACTATGATAAGGGACCTGCATTCTATGAGGCGCCTGCCGGGAGAATGGACGGGGAAATTGAGGCCAAATGGCAGTACAAGATTCGAAGAGGAAAGATGGTCTACGGATTTGAAAGCGACGTCAAGATTGATGATGAGATTTTGATGCAGGAGCTTGGAAGCAACAGTGATGTGCAGTTGAAAAATATTGTCCGTACCATTCAAAAGGAGCAAAATGCTATTATCCGAAATACAAGTGATCGGATTCTGGTCATCCAGGGAGCAGCCGGAAGCGGAAAAACATCGGTTGCGCTTCACCGGATCGCTTATCTTCTATATCATGACCGGAAACATCTAAAATCATCCAGTGTACTGGTCCTGTCTCCAAACAGTGTCTTTTCTGATTATATTTCCCATATTCTGCCGGAACTGGGAGAAGAAAATATCAGAGAGATGAGTCTGGACCTCTTTGCGTACCGGGAGCTGAAAAAGACTGCTCCGGACTGTGAAGACCGGTATCATCTGATAGAGCATCGACTGGCTGGAATGGAAGAGGAGGAATGGAAAAGGTACAGATGGAAACAGTCATCGGAATGTGTCGGAGCGATGGAAGGTTTTCTGGCACAGTTGGAAGAATGGCTGGTTAATCTGAAAGGAGTCCATTTCCGAGGAGTGGAAAAGACAGAAGAAGAGATGATCCGTCTCTTTTATTTCAAATTTCAGGACGTACCGGTTCTGGCCAGGATGGAAGCGGTCATGGAATATTTTGTGGATGAGTACGAGACCTTATACAACAAGGAACTGTCGGAGGAGGAAATCGAAAAGCTGAGGACCCGGTTTCATTCCATGTATACAACGACGGATGTTTATAAGATATATAACTGGTTTTTAGAGGAACAGGGCCTTCCAAAACTTCCGGACGTCCCGTATGACCGGAGATATCTTTCCTATGAGGATGTCTATCCGATGCTGTATCTGAAATACCGGCTTCTTGGGGCCGACAGGCAGGAACAGATCCGGCATCTTGTGGTTGATGAAATGCAGGACTACTCTTATTTGCAGTACACGATTCTTGGGCTGCTTTTTCAGTGTCCGATGACGATTCTGGGAGACAGAGCACAGACTATGGAAGAGGAGCAAAATGATGTGACAAAGTTTCTGCCGAAGATTCTGGGCAAACAGCTCAAAATGATTGAGATGAACAAAAGTTACCGGAATACGGTGGAAATAGCACGATATGCAGGAACACTGGGCGGAATAGAAGAGACCGAACTTCTGGACCGTCATGGGAAACCGGTGGAAGAAGAGACTTTTTCCCAGGAAGAAGAGAGAGTCAGCCGAATACTGGACAAGGTAAAAACCGGACTGGATGACTATGAGACGGCGGCGGTTCTTACCATGACAGAAGAGGAGGCAAAAACCATTTATCAGATGATCCGGGAAAAGACGGATCAGGTTCACTATATTGACAGAGACAGTTCCCGGTTTGGACGTGGACTGACAGTTACCACGTTTTATATGGCAAAGGGCCTGGAATTTGATCAGGTATTTACGGCAGCATCTGGGGAGCAGAACGGCCTGACAAGACAGGCGGAATATATCTGTGCTACCAGAGCGCTCCATGAACTATATATATACAGAATCTGATTTCAGACAGAGGGGAAAATGTATGATTAGAGTACAACAGAAAAAGAGATACAGTTATATTGACATTTTAAATATTCTTGCATGTCTGTGTGTGATTTTCATGCACTGTAATGGAATTGCACATCAGTATTCGAATACCGCCGCCTGGCGTCAGAGCATGGTGGTAGAAACAATTGCTTATTGGGCGGTTCCGGTATATTTTATGATATCCGGGGCAACGCTACTCAACTACAGAGATAAATATTTGACCAGAGTGTTTTTTAAGAAGCGCTTTCTGAAAACCGTGATTCCATTCGTTGTATGGACGCTGATCAGCCTTGCGTACAAGGTCCGGTTCGAGCAGATGGAATTTAAACCGGATTTGGCGGGGATTGTAAACCTTTTTACAAATAATACGTCAGAAAATATTTACTGGTTTTTCATCCCGCTTTTTATGGTATACCTTTCCATGCCGGTTTTGTCGCTTCTGAAAGAGTATAGGCATATCCTGCTGTATATGGCGGGGATGGCTTTCCTGGCATATTCTGTCTATCCGGTTTGCTGTACATTTTTAAAGATTCCGGTCAATGGACAGATACAGTTCCCGGCAGCAGCAGGATATCTGCTCTATGTCATTCTAGGATATCTGATTGCAACCACAGAATTTTCCAGAAAGACAAGGGTTTGCCTTGCACTTCTTGGCGTTGCCGCGGCAGGACTTCGATTTGGAAGTACTGTTCTCTGGTCTTCAGAGAGTGCAGGACTCAATAAGACGTTCTGGGGATATATG
>CAJFMZ010000093.1 GCA_904393575.1 uncultured Sellimonas sp.
ACATGCCTGGGCGGTATGCCGCTGTCTCAGACTCGGACCGGGCACGCAGGAAATGATAATACTGTCTGTGTGTCACGGTTACCCGTTCTACATTTCTTACAATACTGATATTGAACGGGAAATCATCCCAGAAGGTCTCTGGAAAACGGAGATTGTTTTCCAGAATATATTTGGATTCAAACAGTTTATTCCATGGTGTATAGAGCAGATTTTTATCAAACAGCTTGTATGCGTTTCTTCGGAATGATTCTTTATCCGGATAGACCGCATCTTCTACAACATAGTCGTCTGTCACATAGTGCTCCTGGTCATAATAAGTGTCAATATAAAATCCCGCTACTACGAGCTGTGCATTGTCTCTTTTTGCAAGATGATACATGTCTTCCAGCATCGTCGGCTCTGCCCAGTCATCGGAATCCATGAAATACATATACTCTCCCCTTGCGATATCAATCGCTGTATTTCTGGCACTTGGCGCACCTCCGTTTTCTTTGTGGATCACATGAATTCTCTCATCTTCCGCCGCATAAGCATCACAGATTTCCCCGCTTCGGTCCGGCGTCCCATCATCGACAATGAGGAATTCCCAGTCCTTTAACGTCTGAGCCTGAATACTTTCAATGGCTTTTCCGACATATTCTTCTACCTTATAGACAGGCATAATCACACTTACTTTGATGTTGTTTTCTCCCATAATCATGCTCTCCTACTGTAATTCTTTTTCTACAAGCTGAAATGCGGACTCAATCACTTTGTCCATATCATAATATTTATATTCTGCAAGCCTTCCGCCTAAAAGCAGATGCTCTTCTTCCGCAAGATTCCGGTATTTCTGGTAAAGCTCCTGATTGCGTTCATCATTTACCGGATAATACGGTTCCATTCCTTCTTCCCAACTGGTCGGGTATTCTCTTGTGATCACAGTCTTGTCCTGTGTCCCGAACTCAAAGTGTTTATGTTCAATTACCCTTGTATACGGAGTTTCTCTGTCCGTGTAGTTGACAACCGCAACTCCCTGATGATTCTTCTCGTCTAAAACTTCACTTTCAAATTTCAGACTCCGGTACTCCAGTTTTCCAAAGCGATATCCGTAATATGCATCCAGCATTCCTGTGTAAAGTACTTTCTCACCGAGTGCATCATACTTTTCTTTGTTTTCATTGTAGTCAACCCCAAGTTCTACATCACAGCCCTCAAACAGTGCATTGATCAGAACATTGTAGCCTCCAATCGGTATTCCCTGATAAAGATCATTAAAGTAATTATTATCATAAGTATATCTCACTGGAAGTCTCTTGATAATGAACGCCGGCAGATCTTTGCAATCTCTTCCCCACTGCTTCTCCGTATAGCCTTTGATCAGCTTTCTGTAGATATCTTCTCCTACCAGGCTGATTGCCTGCTCTTCCAGGTTTTTCGGTTCTCCCTTAACCGCCGCCTTCTGCCTGTTGATAATTTCTTCCGCTTCTTTCGGCGTTGCAATTCCCCACATCTTACTGAATGTATTCATATTAAACGGCATATTATAGATTTCTCCCTTATAATTTGCCACCGGAGAATTCGTATATCGATTGAATTCTACAAGGGAGTTGACAAAATCCCATACTTTCCGGTTGCTCGTGTGAAAAATATGCGCGCCGTATTTATGGACATGGATTCCCTCGATATCTTCACAGTAGAGATTACCTCCCAGGGTTTCTCTCTTTTCCACAATGAGGCAGGATTTCCCTGCTTTTTTTGCAAAGTACGCAAAGGTACCCGCAAATAATCCGCCTCCTACAATCACATAATCATACTTTTTCATATCCGTTATTCCTCCGCTTCCGTTTCTTCTGCTTTCTTGAAAATATATTGACTTGTTTCATTCGTTTTAAACGCTTCCGTGCTGTCCGATTTCAGCAGGACAATCGCTGTCTGGAAAATCAGCTGGATGTCACGTAAGATACTGAATTCCTCAATATAGATCATATCCATCATCAACTTGTCCTTTGGTGATGTGTTGTACTTTCCGGCAATCTGGGCATACCCGGTCAGTCCGGCCTTTACCCGAAGCCGATAACGGAATTCCGGGAGCTCTTCTTCATATGCCTCCACATTTTCCAGCATTTCCGGTCTTGGGCCGACAAAGCTCATATCCCCTTTTAAAATATTAATCAGCTGTGGAAGCTCGTCCATCCTTATTTTTCTTAAGATTTTTCCCGGTTTGGTAATCCGGTCATCATCGTCCGTCACAGAATGATTCTCTACATTTTCCTTCATAGTCCTGAATTTGTATACTTCAAAAACGCGTCCGTTTAATGTCGCACGCTTCTGTTTAAAAAAGATGTGCCCCCCATCATATGCTTTGATCGCAATCGCACTGATAATCCAGATCGGGGAAGTCACAATTCCCAGAATAACTGCCAGAGACATGTCAAGCAGCTTTTTCATAACCCGCTGTTCCATCGTCCATGTCTTTACATTGGCATTCAGGACAGAAACATCATCAAGAAGATAGTACTTGGCACTCATCTCCACAATATCTTCGATTTCCGGATTAAAATAGATATTGATTTTATATTTATAGCAGAACCGTACAATTCTGCTTCTGACTTCCTGAGGAACATCGTGAATAAATACCGTATCCGCATTTTTCATGGTCTCATACAAATGTTTGTCTTTATAGTCCACGATATAATCGATTTTATACTGCTTTTTGTACTTCAGGATTCCTTTGACAATATTATCGAGGCTTTCCTGTGAGGACGTCACGATACAGCAGCTCTCCGGTTTATGAATCGTGAAAAACAGTCCATTTCCGCCATATGCAAATACGATGATAATAATGACCTGTACGATAAAGCTCAGGATCAGGGAACCGAGACTGTCAAGCCGAAACGCATAGATGCTTGGCGTAATCGTATTCATGATCATCAACTGGATGTAAGTCACAACATCAGTAAACAGAACAGCCAGAGAAAGTGAATAAATGATCGGTTTACTCTTTCTCCGGCCTACATCATACTTGCCGTAAATGCTGAGGAACAGTAGGCCTACAATACAGTATGTTGAAAATGTAATACCCATCGTCCTGGAAAGTACGCCAAGCGCCCTATTCTCTCTGGACATAATAAACATAAAAGTGCCCATCAGTAAAATATATAATAGTAATTTGATACACAGCCACATGGTTGACTCAAATTTCTTCAGTTCTCGTTTCATATTACACCTCGCTGGTCTACAAACTTCCTATATTATATAAGATTTCTATAGTTTCCGCAAGTTTTTAGACCTTAAAATTTTCTTATCTCGTAATATTTTTGTAACACTTTTGTCTTATAATTCCAGACAGGGGCGCCTGAATATTTCTATATTATATTATTACCGTGCAATAAAAGGGATCACTCGATCAGAGTTCTCCCTTTTCCCCTTTACTGAATTACCATCGCATTTCTATTCATAGTTTTATATGCTTTTTCGAAACTCGAAAAACTATATTCTACTTTTCCTCGAATCGGATCATTCACTTTGATAACCTTTCGGTTTTTATCATACCCCGTCAGCAATACACAATGAGCTCTGGACGGCCAGTAAAAGGTTACCCCGTTTTTACTTCCAGCACGAAACCAGGTAGTATTACCCATATTTAATGTTCCCCATACAACAACAGGGATTCCTCTGTCAATATACTGAAACAGACCTTCCATCGATGTTCCTGTTATGTTCTTTGCAGACCTGTTTTTGACATTAACCGCTTCAAAATAGTTCTTTGCCGTTTGACAGATTACAGATGCCCAGCATCCATATCCGCCTGTCAATGAACCAGGGTTCCCCATATACGCTGCATACGGATTGGTAGAATGAAGTGGTCCCCGTGGAAGATATTTATAACAGATGTCATTAGTAGTCAGCATATATCCATAGTACCGGAGTGCCATATATAAAGAGATGGCTTCACATCCGTTTGGATACTTCGGATACTGATATGTCATTGCGACATTCAGCGACTTCTTCCCTGTATACTGTCTAAAATATCCGGAATTAGCCGGGGCAGTGCCGCCTTTAGGAATCAACTGTATTTGAATGGCTTCCATACGGTATCCATACCCGGTTGTTCCTGCGCTCTGTCCATTTTTCGCCCAGCCCATCCAGCCAATATTCTGTACATGAACCCGATAATAAATATCATAATATTCTGACAGGCCACCGCTTAATTTCATCTGAACGGCTTCCATCCGAAGGGATTTTCCCGTTGTACCTGCAAGATCTCCATTTTGTTTCCAACCCTGCCATCCGATATTCTGAACATGCGCACGGTACTGTATACCGCCCTTTTTCCCATTAACAGATGGATTCACCAGACGGATTTTTAAGGCCTCCATGCGAAGTCCTTTTCCCACTGTACCAAGAATCTGATTATTTGACACTTCAGCCGTATTTCCTATTTTCTGTACATGTCCAGAATATTTCAGATTATTCGTACTGTAACCTTGACAAAATGCCCCACTTGTTTTTCCTGGTGCTGCGCTTTCTTTCTTGACCAAACAAATCTTTATCGCTTCCATCCGATAAGAAAACGCTTCACTTCCTGCACTCTGTCCGTTTTTTGCCCAGCCAAGCCAGCCAAACTGCTGAACATGCGCAGAATAATAAACATCGTAGTACTTTGCCAAGTCACCAGTCAATTCAATCTGAACAGCTTCCATTCTCAGTGACTTTCCCCTCGTTCCTGCCAGTTCCCCATCATGCATCCATCCCTGCCATCCAAGACGCTGAACATGCGCACGATACCGAATTCCACCAGACGGATAACCAGACTCTCCTGTCTGTCTGATATTGAGCATGAGTCCTTCCATTCTCTTTTTCTTTCCTGTTGTCCCAATCACTTTTCCAGACCCAGTTACTGTCATATCACCATATGTCTGGATATGAGCCGTAGCAGTTAAAGCTTCTGTTGGAAGTCCTTTTACAAAATATCCTTGATTGTCTCCAGGCGGTGTATCTCCCTTTTTCGTCAGACAGATTCTGATTGCCTCTAACGGCCAGGAAAATGCTTCTGTTCCAGCGCTCTGTCCGTTCTTAGCCCAACCAAGCCAGCCTATATTCTGCACACAACCAGTATAATATACATCGTACTGATCTTTCAAGTTTCCTGTTAATTCTATTTGAATGGCTTCTATCCTGAGCGTTTTATTATCAGCACCCGCATAAGCACCATCATTTACCCAGTCCATCCAGCCTATATTCTGCACATGGGCACGATACCGGATTCCTCCGTCAATCTGAGCATTTCCTTCTTTCGCATACAGATCAATGGCAACCCTCTCTATCTGTCTTCCGGATCCCGCCTGTCCTGCCACGGCCCCATCGGTTGCTTTTTTCTCCACACTTTCTTTGTCTGACAAAACATGATACGCTACCCCCGGTACTGTTTCTTCTACAGACATCACTTCCGGCTCTATCTGGTCAGTCCGACTTTCTTTCTCCTGTCTTCCTGTATCTGATGTTTCTGTTTCTTCCTCACTTTCTACTTCGTTACCAGAGATTCCAGCTTCCTGACTGTTTTCTTCCGACTGATTTTCTGTGCTGTTACCGTTTTCTTCTACGCAATCCACATCGTCATTCTCTTCGATATTGATTTCAGCATCATCCTTTGTGTCTATTGCAGCCTGCTTTTCCTCCTCGACGGTGCTGTCCTGTTTTTCTTCAGACGCACTCATTTGATCCTGCTGCAGCTCGACGTTCTGATCCCTTTCTTCTTGTCTCAATAGCGGATCTTCAGGAGCCGCTGTTGCCGGAAACCATTGAGTACCTGCAAGAATAAAGGCAAGGATGCATGCTATGATCTGTTTTTTCTTCATGGCCGCCCCCTATACAAATGGTCTTGCTACCCCTGCAATCAGGGAACGATGTGAATTTTTAACCGGCCATACGACCACTTTATTCGGCCATGATTCAATCACTTTATTATTACCAAGATAGATAGCTACATGTATAATGGCTCCATTCGCACTTTTGTAAAAAATCAAATCTCCTCTTTGACGTTGGGAATAGGAAACATGTTTCATCGGAAGACGCCAAAGGTTTTGACACTCATATTCATATCCTGGCATGGAATGCCGGATCGGACTGACCGGAGCCGGATCAATTCCAGCAGAATACAATGCCTGCATAACCAGTCCGCTACAGTCAAGTCCATGATTCGGATCTCCGGATGCCCCTATAATATAAGGATTTCCAAGATATTGATATGCAGTACTTATCATAGCCTCGATACAATCGCTTCGGGTACTTGCCGGATTCGTTTTCAGTGGACTTGCATAAGCGCCCAGATTGTACCATGCACTTTCTGAATATCCCATCTTTTTCCAGGTCACCAGATTTACAACTCCTGTTGCTGCAAGACCGTGTTTTTTCTGAAAGTTTTTTACAGCATTGATTGTTGTAGAATCCATAATTGCTCTGCGTCCGGATAATCCCAGTTTTTTCTGAACATACCAGACCTTCAGTCCCATATACCCCCGGCTCAGATTATATCCTCCTCCGCTCAAGGTTTTCTGGCTATGTCTGATCTGCAGGTATTGTTTTGGATTTTGATATCGATAAGTATTATAATATGCCTTTCCCGTCTGATAACCGCTCTGATTGTCCTTTTTAGGGACCAGTTTAATCTGTATTGCTTCTATTCTCAATGAAAGTCCAGTTGTTCCTGCTGTCTCGCCATCTTTCGCCCATCCAAGCCAGCCGAAATACTGTGAATGTACCCTGTAATACACATGATAGTAAGAAGCAATCTCTCCGGTCAACTTAATCTGAACCGCTTCCATACGTTTCCCCTGTCCAGATGTTCCCGCATAAGAACCTTCTGACTGCCAACTCTGCCATCCTACATTCTGCACGTGTGCCCGATACTGAATGCCGCCTTTTACCAGTCCCTCTCCTTCATCATTTAGACTTACTGAAAATCCTTCCAGCCTTCTTCCTTTTCCAACTGTTCCAAGTGTTGATCCACCTTTTACCGCGGCAACATTTCCTATACTTTGGACATGGCCTGAATATGTCAGCTCATTATTGGTATATTTTTTCAAATAGGAGTGTACCGTAGTTCCTGGTGCGTTCCCGCCCTTTGGAACAAGCCGAATCTGAACCGCCTCCATCCGATATCCAAATCCACTTGTCCCGGCAGTCATTCCATTTTTGGCCCATCCAAGCCATCCGTAATTTTGCACATGTACTCGATAATACACATCATAAATCTGAGCAATTTCCCCTTCAAGCTGAATCTGAACTGCTTCCAGACGAAGAGACTTCCCGTTTGTTCCGGCCTGCCCGCCATTTTGTTTCCAGCCCTGCCAGCCAATATTCTGTACATGCGCCCGATACTTGACGCTTCCCGATACATATCCATCCATATTTTTCAAACGGATAGATAATGCTTCCATTCTTTTTGACTTTCCAACTGTTCCAAGTGTTGTTCCGCCTCTAACTTCTTTCACATTTCCCAAAGACTGAACATGTCCAGAATAATACAGCACATTTTCCAAGAATCCATAACCTGTTGAAATTTCTGTACTTCCTTTTTTTACCAGCCTGATCTCTAATCCTTCCAGGCGCAATCCAAACCCTTCACTTCCAGATGCTTCCCCATTTTTTACATATGGAAGCCATCCATAATTCTGAATGTGTACTCTGTAATATACATCATAATAATTGGAAATTTCTCCTGTCAGACGAATTCGTACTGCTTCCAGGCGAAGAGACTTCCCCTCTGTTCCCGAAAGCTGTCCATTCTTCTTCCACCCCTGCCAGCCAATATTCTGCACATGAGTCTGATACTCGATCTCACCATCATAATCCGTTTCTGAAAGCTTGATTTCAACCGCTTCTAGGCGTTTTGACTGTCCGCTGGTACCTGCCATCTCCCCTTCCTTTTTCCATTCCTGCCAGCCAATCGTCTCTACATGGGTGCGGTAAACCATCTCCGGAATCTCTTTTTGATCGTCTGATTCCTGCCCGGTTCTGCTTTCGCTGTTGTCCTGTACCGCTTGTTCTGTCTGAGTTCCTTCCGGTCCCTGCTGAACTTCCGCCTGCTTCTCTATACTACTCTCTGCTGATATTTCCTGCTGCTCAATTTCACTAGAATCGTCTTTTTCCACACTTTCATTTTCATCAGACTCCAGGTTGGATTCTTCTCCTCCCATGGTTTGCTTGTCCTGATTTAATGTTCCTCCCTCGCTTTCCTCTGTAGTGCTTGTTTCCGATTCTTCATTCTCTCCATCTTCTGTCATGGAATACGGCATTGCTTCATTATACTGAGAAACTCCCATCGAATCCTGCGCACATACTGTAGGTGTTGCGGACGATGTAACCAATGCTGCAACAGCCAGTACTGCAACCAATTTCACTGTTCTTTTCATTTTTATCCCATTCCTTTTCGATAACTATCCACAAACTCATACTAATAAATTCCGCTCTCGATCAGTTCTTTAATTGCACGAACTACACTCTCTTTATCTTCCTTATAAGTCACTCCAAACCATTTATCTCTGGATTTCAGGACCCGCACTTTTGCGCTTCCTTCTTTCAGGAGTCCGCCGATAA
>CAJFMZ010000094.1 GCA_904393575.1 uncultured Sellimonas sp.
ATGTCTTTATTCTTATCACACCAGTCCACCATTTCTTTTTTCTTGCCGTCATGCGCCACCAGTGCGATATGTTTCTGCTTTCCGATTTCAAAGTCCACATACTGCTTTCCCATTGTTTTCGTCTCCTTTCCCGATCCGTCATTCCCTTTTTGTCCTGTCAACGAATTTCCTCTTTATTATACACTATTTTCCGGGAATCTCCCAGTAAAATTTCTATGAATCCTGCTCCATATAATACCGGATCAAGGCCTGGGTACCTTCCTCCCCGTATCCCTGGGCAGAAAGAAGAAGATAGTGATTCAGAACTTCCTGCAGCACATCCAGCTGAAGTCCCTCCTTGTTGGCTCCTTCCAGCGCCAGCTTCATATCCTTGATAAAATGCTTGATAAAAAATCCAGGTTCATAATCCCCTGCCAATATTTTTGGTCCCAGAAGCTCCAGCTGCCGGCTGGCCGCTGCTCCGCCCAAGACAGACTCCAGCAGTTTTTCACAGTCCAGACCTTTCGCCTTTGCATAGGCAACCGCCTCACATACACCGGAAAGCGTCCCTGCAATCATGATCTGGTTCGCCATCTTTGTATGCTGCCCCATTCCTGCAGGTCCTTCATGCACAATCGTCTTTCCCATTGCCTGGAAAAGCGGAAGGCAGCTCTCGAAGTCTCCTTGCTCTCCTCCTGCCAGTATGGAAAGAGTCCCCGCTTTGGCCCCGGCATCCCCTCCGGTTACCGAAGCGTCAAGGGCATGGAGGCCGCGCTTTTTCGCCTCTTCATAAATCTCCACGGCCAGATCCGGGCTGGATGTGGTCATGTCAATCACATAGGTACCCGGATCCGCCGTCTCCAGAATTCCATCTCCTCCAAAATAAATCTCCCGTACATCCGACGGATAGCCGACCATGGTAAGAACCGCATCCATCCCATGGATTACGTCCTTTTTCTCCTCATGAAACACCGCTCCCTGGGCAACCGCGTCCTGAACCTGCTGCTTCTCTTTATGTCTGGCATAGATATGCACGTCAAATCCGGCTTTCAACAGATTGCAGACCATCGGTCCTCCCATAATTCCTACTCCAATAAATCCAATCTTCTTCATGTGCTTCTCCTTTTCTGGAACTTCTGAATGTTACAAATGGATTATGCGTGCTTTTCTACCACTTCTCCCTGCTTCTTATAAATGCTTCCGGCCGGTACATAGCCCCGTACCATGGAAAGAGGGTAAATGTTGGTATTTCTTCCTACCACCGTACCTGGATTCAGAACACTGCCGCATCCGACTTCCACATGGTCTCCCAGCATGGCTCCGAATTTTTTCAGCCCGGTCTCGATTTTTCCCTCCGGCGTGCTGACCGTTGCAAGCGTCTTGTCAGACTTCACATTCGATGTGATGGATCCTGCACCCATATGGGACTTAAATCCAAGGATGGAGTCGCCCACATAATTATAGTGCGGCACCTGTACCTTATTGAACAGGACCACATTTTTCAGCTCTGTGGAGTTGCCTACCACAGCACCTTCCCCTACCAGCGCGTTGCCACGGATAAAGGCACAGTGCCGGATCTCCGCATCCTTTCCGATGATGGCAGGTCCATTGATATAGGCGCTTGGCGCTACCTTTGCAGACTTTGCAATCCAGACGTTTTCCCCTTTCTTTTCATACTCTTCCTCCGGAAGCGTATTGCCAAGCTTAACAATAAATTCTCCGATCTTTGGAAGCACTTCCCACGGGTATTCCACCCCTTCAAAAAGGGCTCCTGCAATCGTCTCATTGAGATCAAAAAGTTCCTTTACTGTTAATTCTTTCATGTTGCTCCTCCTTTTATTTATGACTTTTGGGATGATTTATAATAAGGGGACACCTTATCATAGCAGGCCTTCAACTGGTACTGATTGTTCAGTCCGATCACGCCGTTTGTCCTGACGATGATAAAATGTTCCAGCTTTTGCATATATTCTTCGGAAGTTATTTTTCCCTCCGCCACAAGGGTCAGCCCCTTTTCCCAGCTTGCCGTCAGCTCCGGATTCAAAAGAGAACGGATGGAATGATCCACCGCATCGTAAATCAGCTCTCCCATCAGTGTCGGAGTGATGACCTGCGTCTTTTTGTTGAGGGAAAGATATTTGATATGGATCAGCTTCTTCAGGATTTCCGCCCTGGTGGCGCTTGTCCCGATTCCGCTTCCCTTGATCTGGGCTCTCAGCTCTTCATCTTCAATGAGCTGTCCCGCATTTTCCATGGCAAGAATCATGGATCCGGAATTGTACCGCTTCGGCGGAGACGTCTCTCCTTCCTTGATCTCAAACCCTTTGATCGGGATCCGGTCTCCTTTGCGGAGCGTCTGAATCCGTGCAAACAGTTCTGCATCCGGAACCGTCTCCTCGTCCTCCTCCGTCTTTCCTTTTTTCGTTCCCGGAATCCCGGTCACCTTGTAAAATCCTTCCTCTGTCAGGACTTTAAAACTGGAAAAGAAATGCTCCCCTTTGAGCACCACTTCCAGCGATACTTTCTGGTACACCGCAGGCGGATAGAAGATAGAGAGAAACCGCTTTACGATCAGGTCATACACACCCTGGGCCGTCCCGGAGACCGATTTCAGCGCCGGAAGACCCTGTCCGGTAGGGATGATGGCATAGTGATCCGTGATCTGGCTGTCATTGACATATCTTGTCTTTTCCAGCCCCTTGTGGGTCCGCTCTTTTGCAATATACCCCAGCAGTCCCGACACCGGTTCGTATTTTGCAAGTCCATTCAGATTTTTATGGATCTCCTTTGCCACCGCCGTAGATAGCACTCTGGCATCGGTTCGCGGATAAGTGACCAGTTTCTTCTCGTACAGCTCCTGCACAATCCGAAGGGTCTCATCCGGACTGATCTTAAACCGTTTGGAACACTCATTCTGAAGCTCCGCCAGATTAAAGAGCAGAGGCGGGTTCTTCTTTTCTTTCTTTTTTTCTATGGATACGAGTTCCCCTTCCCGGCTGCTCTCCGACAGGTAATCGATCAGCTCCTGGGCGGTTTTTCTCTCCTTGAATCCGTTTTCCCGGTAAAGCTTCGGGGACATCTCGTAGCGGGACCCCTTCACCGCCTTCCATTCCCCGGTAAATCCGGCTCCTCCCGCTTCCAGATCCGCCAGGACCCGGTAAAATGGCGTCTTGACAAATTCACGGATTTCCCGTTCTCTTCTTACTACCATGCCAAGTACACAAGTCATGACACGGCCCGCTGAGAGTACCACATAGTTTTTGTGGAGAAAACCGGCGATACTGTTCCCGTACTTTAGGGTCAGAAGCCTGGAGAAAGTGATTCCCATCAGGTAATCCTCCTTTGCTCGCAGATACGCGGAATCTGATAGATTGTCGTAGGCAGAAAGATCCTTTGCCTCCCGGATTCCCCGGAGGATTTCCTCCTCCGTCTGGGAATCGATCCAGACACGCTTTCTCTTCTTTTTTCCCCTGACTCCGGCCATCTGCTCCACAAGGCGGTAAATATATTCCCCTTCCCGTCCGGAATCGGTGCAGACATAAATCGTGTCCACATCCTCCCGGTTGAGAAGCCCGCTTACAATGTCAAACTGCTTTTTCACATTCGGTATGACTTCGTACTTAAATTCCTTTGGAAGAAACGGCAGCGTGCTTAAGCTCCATTTTTTATATTTTGGATCGTAGGCCTCCGGATAACTCATTGTCACAAGATGTCCCACACACCATGTCACAATGCTCTCATCGGATTCCAGCCATCCGTCTCTTCTTCTCATATTCTGTTGCAGAGCTTTTGCAAACTCCTGTGCCACACTTGGTTTCTCTGCTATATAGAGAGATTTTCCCATTGTTTTTCTTCTCCTTTTTTATCTGCGGAAGATACGGCGGAGGAAATCCAAAAACGGTCGTTTGCCAGGTGTTTTCACCTGCGCTGCATCCCGGACCGCCTCCTGCATAAATACTTCCTGGGCATCCACCATCTGCCCTTTTTGCTCTTTCTTCCGATAATTTCCGGAGGAATCCAGTATTCTTGCCTTTACATTGTCCTCCAGCATCACCTGCAGCATATGGTTAAGCCGCTCTCTCACATCCGGATCATAGACCGGGCACGCCACCTCCACACGCTTTTCTGTATTTCTCGTCATCATATCGGCGGATCCGATATACATTCGTTCCGAGCTTCCTCTTCCAAAGACAAAGATTCTCGGATGCTCCAGGAATCTGCCTACAATACTGGTCACGCGTACATGATCCGTATATCCCTTGACCCCCGGAAGAATACAGCAGATCCCTCTTACAAGCAGATCCACTTCCACGCCGGCCTGGCTTGCCTGGGAAATCTTTTCAATAAAGTCCACATCCGTCACGGAATTCATCTTCATGATGATCCTGCCGTTCTTTCCTTTTTTCGTCTCCTCATCGATCAGTTCCAGCACTTTTTTCTTCAGGGTATTTGGCGAAACAATCAGATGCCGGTATGTACCGTACAGATTTCCGATCGACATATTCTGGAAGAAGGCGGCCGCATCCTGACCGATCTCCTGATCTGCCGTCATCAGACATACATCCGTGTACATGGCCGCCGTCTTTTCGTTATAATTTCCAGTTCCGACCTGCGTAATATACTGGTAGCCGTTCCGCGCCTTGCAGGTGATCAGGCAGATCTTCGAATGGACTTTATAATGATCAAATCCATAGAGCACCCGGCATCCCGCCTCCTCAAGACGTTCTGACCAGTCAATATTGTTCTGCTCATCAAATCTGGCTCTCAGCTCAATCAGCACGGTGACTTCTTTCCCGTTTTCTGCAGCGGCACACAGATATTCTACGAGTCTGGCTTTCTTCGCCAGACGGTAAATGGTGATCTTGATGGTGACCACAGAGGGATCCGACCCTGCCTCTTTCAAAAGCTTCAGAAACGGCTCCATGGACTCATACGGATAAGACAGCAGGATATCTTTCCTGCGGATCTGTTTCATGATCGAAGTTTCATCCTCCACCATCGCCGCTTTTTGAGGCGAGAAAGGCTCATATACCAGTGTTCTCCTCAGATGCTCCGGCACCTTCTCCGCCACTGAAAAAATAAAGGACAATTTCATCGGCATTTTGGTCCGGAAAATCTGCTTTGGCGTAATCTGAAACCGTTCACAGAAATACGTCTCCATACTCTCTGTCAGCGGATTGGCCGTCTCCAGTCTGACAACCGCCATTCTTCTGCGCCTGCGCAGCGTCTTTTTCATCAGAGCCCGGAAATCCTCATTGATATCCAGGGACTCATCATCCGGCGAAATGTCCGCATTCCGCGTAACGCAGATATAATTCTTGTCAGATACTTCATATTTATCAAAAATGACGTCCATATATTCCATCAGAATCTTCTCCATCCGAATATAACGGATATCCTGTCCCGGCAGAAACAGAATCTCAGAAATATACTGAGGCACCGGAACAATTCCCATCATTTTTTTATTGTTCTGTTTCAGGCTTGCAACAACGTAAATTTCTTTGTTAAGAAGATGCGGAAACGGATGGTTGGCATCTACGATCTGCGGTGAAAGGACCGGCAAAATCTGATCTTTAAAGTACTTTTTCACATATTTCTTTTCCGGGTCCGCAAGCTCCTTGAAAGAAAGCCCGCAGATTCCATAGGGACTCAGTCTCTTCTTGATCTCCGCATAGGTCTTGTCCCGCTCCTTATAAAGCGGCGCCACGGCCTCATAAATCCGTTCCAGCTGCTGTCTTGGAGTCATACCGGACCGTTTGTCTTTTGTCTGGACTTTCATGGATGCCATATCGTACAGGCTCCCTACACGGATCATGAAAAACTCGTCCAGATTACTTGTGAAAATCGCCACAAATTTCATCCGCTCCATCAATGGAACATCCGGATCCCCGGCCTCCTCCAGCACTCTTTGGTTAAATTTCAGCCACGAAAGCTCTCGATTCTGTGTATAATTCAGAAGTTCCCCTTCCATCTTTTCTCCTTTTCTTCTTCCCTGATTCACTAGTCAGCCTGCTGCCCTTTCTATTTTACATGGTTCTCCCCAAACGTGCAATCAGGGACGGGTAAAATTTCCCGTCCCTGATCAAAAACCGGTTTCCGCAGTTTCTATTTTGGCTGAATATAATTCTGTGCTGTCAGAGTCTCCGCGCAGAGGATCGCTCCTCCAGCCGCTCCTCTGACCGTATTGTGGGAAAGTCCGATAAACTTAAAGTCGTACAGGCTGTCCTCTCTGAGCCGTCCCACAGAAATTCCCATACCGTTTTCATAATCCACATCCAGGGCAACCTGCGGGCGGTCATCCTCTTCCAGATACTGGATGAACTGCTTTGGCGCACTTGGAAGCTCCAGCTCCTGAGGCAGTCCCCGATAGGATACCAGCTTCTCAATCAGCTGTTCTTTGGTCGGTTTTTTCTTAAAGTTTACGAACACTGCCGCCGTATGTCCGTCCAGTACCGGCACACGGATGCACTGAGTCGTGATAATCGGGGAAGATGCCTTCTCGATCTTTCCGTCACAGACTTTGCCCCAGATCCGAAGAGGCTCCTGCTCGCTCTTTTCCTCTTCCCCGCCGATGTACGGGATAATGTTTTCCACCATTTCCGGCCAGTCTTTGAATGTCTTTCCTGCTCCGGAGATTGCCTGGTAAGTAGTAGCCACCACCTCTGTCGGCTCAAATTCCATCCATGCGGTCAGCACCGGCGCATAGCTCTGGATTGAACAGTTCGGCTTGACTGCCACAAATCCCCGTGTCGTGCCAAGACGTTTCTTCTGGGCCTCGATCACTTCAAAATGCTCCGGATTCACCTCCGGGATCACCATCGGTACATCCGGCGTCCAGCGATGCGCACTGTTGTTGGATACCACCGGGGTCTCTGTCTTTGCGTAGGCATCCTCGATGGCGCGGATCTCTTCCTTGCTCATATCCACTGCACTGAACACAAAGTCAACTGTGGAAGCAACCTCCTCCACCTCATTGACGTTATGTACGATCAGCTTTTTCACACCTTCCGGCATCGGCTTTTTCATCTTCCAGCGGTCTCCTACCGCCTCTTCGTATGTCTTTCCGGCTGATCTTGGAGATGCAGCCACCGTCACAACCTCAAACCACGGATGGCCTTCCAGAAGAGAGATAAATCTCTGTCCAACCATCCCGGTCGCTCCTAATATTCCAACTCGTAATTTCTTTTCCATCATCTGATCCTCCTACTTTGCTTCCAATTCCTGCTTATAAACCTGAATCGCCTCCAGCATGGCGCCCTTTCCCGGCGCCCCCTTGGTCAGACGCTTCTCCACGCAAGTCTTCATGCTGATTGCATCGTAAATATCTTCTTCAAATACCGGGCTTACCGCCTTGTATTCAGAAAGCGGCAGATCATCCAGTGCGCATTCCTTTTCAATACAGGTCAGTACCAGCTGTCCGATGATGCCGTGGGCATCCCGGAACGGTACGCCATGATTGACAAGGTAGTCCGCCGCATCTGTTGCGTTCGTAAATCCTCTCTGGGCGCTCCGCTCCATGACGGCCTTTCTAAATTTCATCGTCTCCAGCATGCCGGTAAAGAGCGGGAGGCAGCTGTTGACCGTATCCATGGCGTCAAAGGCCAGCTCTTTGTCCTCCTGCATGTCTTTGTTGTACGCCAGCGGAATCCCCTTCATGGTTGTCAAAAGAGCCATCAGCGCCCCGTAGACTCGTCCGGTCTTTCCTCTTACCAGCTCCGCAATATCCGGATTCTTCTTCTGCGGCATAATACTGCTTCCGGTACTGTACGCATCATCGATCTCCACAAACTGATACTCATTGGAATTCCAGATGATGATCTCCTCCGAAAACCGGCTCAGATGCATCATAATCGTGGAAAGGGCCGACAGATACTCAATCACATAGTCCCGGTCCGATACCGAGTCCATGCTGTTTAACGTCGCACCTGCAAATCCAAGCAGGCTTGCCGTATATTCCCGGTCCAAAGGATAGGTCGTCCCTGCAAGGGCCCCGCTTCCAAGGGGACAGTAATTCATCCGTTTATAAATGTCCGAAAGACGGCTTCTGTCCCGACGGAACATCTCGTAGTACGCCCCCATATGATGTGCAAGCGTAATCGGCTGAGCCTTCTGAAGATGCGTAAATCCCGGCATGATCGTATCCAGGTTCTCTTCCATAATGTGAAGCAGCACGGACAGAAGATCCTTTAACAGTCCATCTGTCTTCTGCACCTCTTCTCTTACATAAAGCTTCATATCCAGAGCCACCTGATCGTTTCTGCTCCGTCCGGTGTGAAGCTTCTTTCCTGCGTCTCCAATCCGCTCAATCAGATTGGCCTCCACAAAACTGTGGATATCCTCATATTCTTTCGTGATCGGAAGCGTGCCGTCCTCCACATCCTTTAAAATCCCGGCAAGCCCTTCCAGAATCTGATCCCGCTCGCTCTCGGTCAGAATCTGCTGCTTTGCCAGCATCTTCACATGTGCCATACTTCCTTCTATATCCTGTCTGTACAGACGCTTGTCAAATCCGATGGAGGCATTGAAATCGTATACCATCTGATCGGTCTCTTTTGTAAAGCGTCCTCCCCATAACTGTGCCATCTGCATTCCCCGTTTC
>CAJFMZ010000095.1 GCA_904393575.1 uncultured Sellimonas sp.
CATTTGTCTGAATGCAAGACGTCCGATACGTCCAAAACCATTAATCGCTACTTTTACTGCCATGATTAATTCCTCCTAAAGTTTAATTTAGTTTCTGTTTCTGCATTCCGCAGATGGCTGGATGATCCTTGTTAAAGATTCATCAACCATAATGATTGTACTAAAAAAAATACGAGAATTCAAGTATCTTTTCTTTTTTTATCCAAGTTTTTCCGATTTCTCTTATATCGTCCCGGACAGGGCCGGAATTTTATTTTTATTTGACAGATATTTTACGTGATTTTTAAAAACTCTGGTTTCCGGTCTTTAAATACTGTATAATACCGGAAGCCGCAGCTTTCCAGGATCCTGCCCGCATCCTCATACTGAAATGCGATATGCTCCGGCCGGTGGGCATCGGAGCCCACTGTGATGATCTCGCCGCCCAGTTCCCGGTATCTGCGGATGATCTCCGGATAGGGATGACAGAACCCAAGTCCGTACTTGAAACCTGCCATATTCATCTCGATTCCCTTTCCATGTTCAATGAGCCAGCGCAGAATCTCATCAATCAGATCGGAATAGTTCTTCCAGTCATAGTCCCTCGCCTGATGTTTCCCGTACCGCACAATATAATCCATATGGCCAAGCACATCGAAGTCCTGGATGATCCGGATGTTTTCCCATGTCTCTGCAAAGGACTGTTCGTACACTTCTTTGTCAGACCGGTTTTCGAACAGTACCCCGTTATAGGGATCCTTTCCCTCCACAACATGCGTACTTCCGATGACAAAGTCAAAGGGATAGGACGCGGTAAAGTTCCGGTAGTATTCTCCAAGATGCCGCTGGAAACCGATTTCCACTCCAATACCGATCAAGATCTGATCTTTCATCTTTTCCCGAAGTTTCTGAAGCACCGGAAAATATCGCTCCATATCAATCCGGAACTGGCTGGGATCTTCCGGATAATCCCAGTCCTGATGATCTGTGATACAGATCTGTTTCATGCCTTTTCCGACTGCCCCCTGGGCCATGGATTCCGGTGAGGCATCCGAATCTGATGAGAAATCCGTGTGCATATGATAATCTGCTGTAATCATGCTTTTCCTCCTGTATCAGAAAATACGCCCGCCGCCGAGGACACAGCCGTCTTCGTACAGAACAAGGGCCTGTCCGGGCGTTACCGCCCTCTGAGGTTCTTCAAATGTGCAGGTGATTTCATCTTCCCCTGTTTTTTCCAGGGTGCACCAGCCTCCCCTGTGATTGTACCGGATTTTGGCAAAGATCCGTTTTCCTTCCAGCTCTTTCAAATCAGCCACTCCCATCGGATTGAGCAGATGTGCCTTTACCGTACTGGTCAGTGATTCCTGATCACTGCCCAGCACGACCTCATTTGTTTCCGGACGGATCTCCAGGACAAAGACCGGATATCCAAGCGCGATGCCAAGTCCCTTGCGCTGTCCCACTGTATAATGAATGATTCCCCGGTGTCTGCCAAGAATCTTCCCATGGACATCTACAAAGTTTCCCTCACCTGGTTCCTTCCCGGTATATTGTTTGATAAAAGAAGCGTAGTCTCCATCCGGGATGAAACAGATATCCTGGCTGTCCGCTTTCTGGGCAACGGAAATGCCCGCCTTCGCCGCAATCTTCCGAATCGTTTCCTTATCATATTTTCCCACCGGCATCCGGGTGTGGGCAAGCTGATCCTGGGTGAGATTGTAGAGCGCATAAGTCTGGTCTTTTCTGGAGGCATCCGCATTCGCTACCGCGTAGCGTCCGTTTGGGAGCTTTACAATATTGGCGTAATGCCCGGTCGCGATCTGATCCGCCCCGATCTCTTTTGCCCATCCAAGCAGTGCCTCCCACTTTACATACCGGTTGCAGACCACACAGGGATTCGGAGTTCTTCCTTCCAGATATTCTCTGCAAAAATAGTCCATGACACAGGTCCGGAACTGATCCCGGAAGTCTACCGTATAGTGCGGAATCCCGATTTCATCCGCCACTTTTTTCGCATCTTTCGATGGATCCTGTCCGCACTGTTCCTCATCACAGGTAATCATTGTCACGCCGGTCACATCATACCCTTCTTCTTTCAGCAGATATGCTGCGGCCGAAGAGTCTACTCCTCCGGACATTCCGATGACGATCTTTTCTTTTTTCATTCTTTCTTCCTCAAATCTGTCCTAATATTCTTCGTCTTCCTCTTCTTCGCCTTCATGAATATCAGATTTCGGCTTTTCCAGACCTTCGATCTCAATACCGTTTTTCTGTGCATAATCCCACAGAGCAGCATGGATTGCTTCTTCCGCAAGCAGTGAGCAGTGTACTTTCACCGGCGGAAGTCCGTCCAGCGCTTCCATGACGGCCTTGTTTGTCACCTGCATGGCTTCTTTGATATTTTTCCCTTTTACCAGCTCTGTCGCCATACTGCTTGTGGCAACGGCCGCGCCGCATCCAAAGGTCTTAAATTTCACATCCCGGATAATCTGATTGTCATCAATATCCAGATAGATTCTCATAATATCCCCGCATTTTGCGTTT
Source organism: uncultured Sellimonas sp. (assembly GCA_904393575.1). Lineage (GTDB taxonomy): Bacteria > Bacillota > Clostridia > Lachnospirales > Lachnospiraceae > Sellimonas. The sequence goes on from CAJFMZ010000095.1 coordinate 2,527, forward strand.
CCTACTGTTCCAACGCCGCTTGCTCCTTCAATTTCTCCCATGTTTCTTGGATGCTGAAAATGATCCATCACTTTTTCTGAATACATATCTTTCCTCCTGAGTTTTCCTGTTTTCCCAATTAGTTTGTCTGTTTCTTGATAAAATCTTCGTAGAGCGGAGACATCTTTCTGAGATTCTCGATGATTTTTTTCAGATTCTCCACCACGTAATCGATGTCTTCTTTTGTAATTTCTTCATTTAAGGTCAGTCTCAGTGAACCGTGCGCAATCTCATGTGGAAGGCCGATAGCCAAAAGCACATGGGATGGATCCAGAGATCCGGATGTGCACGCGGAACCACTGGATCCGCAGATGCCGGCCATGTCAAGACTCAAAAGCATGGACTCCCCTTCGATAAACCGGAAACTGAAGTTCGCATTGTTTGGAAGCCGGTCAGTTGGATGTCCATTTAACTTTGTATACGGAATTTCCTTGAGCACACGGTCAATCAGATAATCCCGGACCTCTTTTTCCTTTGCCGTTCTCTCTTCCATCGTGCGGACCGCACGTGCCACTGCTGTTCCCAGTCCTACAATACCCGGAACATTTTCTGTACCGGCGCGGCGCTTTCTCTCCTGGGCGCCGCCATGGATAAAGTTCTTGAGCTTCAGCCCTTTGCGGATATACAGAAAACCGATTCCCTTCGGTCCGTTTAATTTGTGTCCGCTTGCGCTTAACATGTCAATATTCATCTCGTCCACCTGGATCGGGATCTGTCCGAATGCCTGCACCGCATCCGTGTGGAAGAGAATGCCGTGTTCCTTCGCGATCGCTCCGATCTCTTTGACCGGTTCGATCGTTCCGATCTCATTGTTCGCAAACATGATGGAGATCAGAATGGTGTCCGGGCGGATCGCCTGTTTCAGCTCTTCCAGATCCACGACTCCATTTTCATCCACATTGAGATAGGTCACTTCAAATCCGCGCTTCTCCAGATATTCGCATGTGTGAAGAACCGCATGGTGCTCAATCCTGGATGTGATGATATGTTTCCCTTTGGACTCATATGCCTCTGCGGTTGCCTTGATTGCCCAGTTGTCACTCTCGGTGCCGCCGGCCGTAAAGTAGATTTCATTGGATTTAGCTCCCAGCGCATCTGCAATCACCGCTCTCTGCCTGTCCTCCGCTTCTTTGCTTTTTGCCGCAAAACTGTAGACACTGGATGGATTCCCATAATACTCTGTAAAGTATGGAAGCATTGCTTCTACAACTTCCGGTGCCGTTTTTGTCGTTGCCGCATTATCTAAATAGATCAGTTTATCCATTGTCCTCATCCTTTCTCTTTTCTTTCCTGGAACTTTTGCACAGCGCTTCCGGCACAATCTCCTGGCCGCACCGCGCCTTGTTCTGCCTGCTTTCCTCTACCAGCTGGTCCAGATAGATACTGTCCACTGTCCTGCTGATACTTTCATTGATTCTCTTCCAGACATACTTGGTCACACAGACATCCTGGGCCTTGCAGGACTCGTCGCTATGAAAAGCCGCGCAGGTCACAGCTTCCAGACTCCCTTCCAGTGCGCGAAGAATGTCTCCTACCGAAATGGACGCCGGATCCCCGTGAATCCTGTACCCTCCTCCTGCTCCCCGGATACTCTCTACCAGCCCTGCCTTTTTCAGCCTGGCCATCAACTGTTCCAGATATCGCTCTGAAATTCCCTGACGCTGTGAAATGCTTCCAGTCGAGACAGGCTCCCTCTCAGAAAACTCTGCCAGATCTATCATCGCCCGCAGCCCATATCTTCCTTTTGTTGATAATTTCACGTTGTCACCTCTTTAATCCTACTTTTTTACTAGGTTTTACGTTTGTAGGATATCATCTGGTTCCGGTTCTGTCAACCCATAATCCAGAATATCATAATACAAAAAGCAAAGTCAGGTATCTTATGCATCTTTCCACACGCAAAAAAATCTTTTTAAAAGGAGCTTTCGTTCTGACCTTTGTCGGTCTGGCCACCCGCGTGATCGGCTTTTTCTTCCGTATCTTTTTAAGCAGATCCTTCGGGACAGAAGGGATCGGCATCTATCACCTGATCTTTCCTGTCTATGCCCTCTGCATTTCCCTGTCCGCAGCCGGAATCGAAACGGCGCTTTCCCGGCTGACGGCCCGCTATACTTCTCTTGGAAAACCCGAACTAGCAAAAGCCGCCTTCCAGACCTCTCTCCTTCTATCTGTCTCGCTGGCCCTGCTGTGTACCATGTTCATTCAGCTCTTCGCCCCACCGATCGCCGTCTTTGCTCTGGCCGACGCACGCTGCATTCCTCTTTTAAAGGTGATGTCCTATGCGCTTCCTTTTGCCAGCATCCATTCCTGTATCTGCGGGTATTCCCTTGGTCTGAAGCAGACACGGATTCCTGGAATTTCCCAGCTTGCAGAGCAGTGTGCGCGGGTCCTTGGCGTTTATCTGTTATATACTGCCGCTATGAAGGAATCCGGTCATGCCGGAATCATTCTTGCGGTGTGCGGGCTGGTCATCGGGGAGATCGCAGGTTCCTTCTACAGCATTTTTGCCGTGCGGCACCTTCTTTATTCAAAGAGCGCGGCACAAAAATGTACGATATCCACCTATGCCGGTTGTCTTCGCAGCATTTTAACCCACGCGGTCCCGGTCACCGCAAACCGAATTTCTCTGAATATCCTCCAGAGCATTGAGGTCGTTTCCATTCCCAAATGCCTGATGCTTTTTGGATTTTCCCGTTCCGCTTCTCTGAGCTGTTACGGAATTTTAAACGGCATCGCCATGCCCTGTATTCTGTTTCCATCTGCCATAACCAATTCCATTTCCATGATGATGCTTCCGACGGTCGCGGAAATCCAGGCCGCCCGGCAGGATCGCACGCTCCGGCAGATGATCCGGAAGGTCAGTAGTTCCTGCCTCCTGCTTGGATTCCTTTGTACGATCGGTTTTCTTCTGACTGCGGACTTTCTGGGCTCCTTTGTTTTTCAGAGCAGGGAAGCGGTTTCTTACATACGGGTTCTGGCTTTTATCTGTCCGTTTCTCTATACCAATTCCACCTATGTCAGCATTCTGAACGGACTGGGGCGCACTGGCACCTCTTTTGTCATCCAGCTGACCGGACTTTGCATCCGGATCGCAGGCGTATTCTTTTTGATTCCCCAGACTGGAATCAGCGGATATCTGACCGGTCTTCTGGCCAGTCAGATCTTTATCTTCCTCGCATGTGTCCGGGTACTTTCCACATTTTTGCGATAAAAAAAGACAGCTCAAGCTGTCTTTTTTACAGTGTATTCAGAAACATCTGCATCAAAATCGGATTGATATATGCTTCTGTAATCAGTCCTGCCGCCATGAAGACGAGCACCGCCACAGTCTTCCCCAGATTCCATCTGGACTGGGGATAGATAAAGAAATACCACAAAACCATCAGATACGCCAGCGCATAAAACAAAAACTGCGGTACCATCGCAATGACCCAGAAAACCACTCCCTGAATCCCCATATTCAAAATTCCCGCGCACACAACCGTACCCGCTGAAAATCCGGCCCAGAGGAATGCTGCCACACTGAGCAGCTTTCTGACTCTGGTCTGTCCCAAAAGTACAATCAGAAAAAGCGGAACCAGCCGGATTCCCGACAGATACAGAAGATATTCTCCCCCTTCGATCTCCGACTGCGCATACTGTTTCAAAAAGTATGGATTGAAAATACCGGAAGTAGTCACATAGTCCCGCACCGTCAGATTTGCAAACAGGATTCCGCCTATGAACCCCGCCATAAACGCTGCCGCAAAGTACTGCTTTGCTCTTTCTATTCTCACCAGACAAGCCTCCTCATCAAACAGATACTAATACATATTCGCCTGTCCCTTTTTGTATTCCTAAATCTGTCTGGATTAACGGCAGTATTTGGCATCATAAGCCAGAATAGACGCGATGGTCTTGGAATCTTCAATTTCTCCCTGATAAATCTTTTCTTTCAGTTCTTCCACCGTATAGGTTTCCAGCTCGATATATTCATCCTCGTCCAGATGCTGATGGGATGGAATCAGATCTCTGGCAACATATACTTCGATCTTCTCATTGCAAAACGCCACTGTCGTCCGGATATTGATCAGCCATTCCAGCTTGTCGCAGCGGTATCCGGTCTCCTCTTCCAGTTCCCTTCCCGCACACGCAATGCCCGGCTCTTCTGCGTAATCAAGCGCCCCCGCCGGAATCTCCAGGGTATAGCGGTCCAGTGCATTCCGGTACTGCCGCACCATGATCAGCCTGCCGTCGTCCATGACAGGAACAACCGCCGCCGCTCCCTTGTGCTTGATGAAATCCCACTCTGCCGTATTGCCGTTGGCAAATTCCATGTGATCGGTATACACATCCAGAATGGCCCCTTTATATTTCAGTTCTCTTCCTACCCGCCTGATATTCTCACTCATGATCCCTTACCTCCTCTGTATCATGTAGATGCTGTCCTCTCTTCCGGCAGGAAGCACGATTCTGCTCCCTGCCGCTCCATAAAAGAATCCCTGACCTACCTTTCAGTAAATCAGGGATTCTTATGTTTACATTATCGACTCCAATATCTATTTTGCATAATCCGTAACTCTTGATTCCCGGATTACATTTACTTTAATCTGGCCTGGATATTCCAGCTCGAACTCAATCTGTTTTGAAATCTCTCTTGCCAGTAATACCATATCATCGTCTGATACTTGTTCTGGAACTACCATAACGCGAATCTCTCTTCCCGCCTGAATAGCAAAAGACTTATCGACACCTTTAAACTGGTTTGCGATATCTTCCAACTGTTTTAACCTGTTTGTATATGTTTCCAATGTTTCACGTCTTGCGCCCGGACGTGCTGCTGAAATCGTATCAGCTGCCTGTACAACACACGCAATCAGTGACTGCGGCTCGACATCTCCGTGGTGGGCTTCCACCGCATTGATCACTACCGCTGACTCTTTGTACTTTCTGCACAGATCGACACCGATCTGGATATGAGATCCTTCCACATCGTGATCGATCGACTTTCCGATATCATGCAGAAGCCCGGCTCTCTTTGCCACCCGGACATCCAGTCCGATCTCTCCTGCCAGAAGTCCTGCAAGCTGTGCTACTTCGATCGAATGTTTCAGCGCATTCTGTCCATAGCTTGTACGGAATTTCATACGTCCAAGCAGACGAATCAGCTCCGGATGAACTCCATGCACGCCCACCTCCAGTGCGGCTGCCTCTCCTTCTTCCCGGATCATGGATTCTACTTCCTTCTGTGCTTTTTCGACCATCTCTTCGATTCTGGCCGGATGAATCCGTCCGTCCACAATCAGCTTCTCCAGCGCAATCCTTGCGACTTCACGCCGAATCGGATCAAACCCGGAAAGCACAACCGCTTCCGGTGTATCATCGATAATCAGTTCGACACCTGTCAGTGTCTCAAGTGTACGAATATTTCTACCCTCTCGTCCAATGATACGTCCTTTCATCTCATCACTCGGAAGCTGGACAACCGAAATCGTCGTCTCTGCCACATGATCTGCGGCACAGCGCTGAATCGCATTTACCACATACTCTTTCGCTTTCTTTCCTGCTTCTTCCTTTGCCTGATTTTCCAGCTCTTTGATCATTCTGGCTGAATCATGCTTCACATCGTCTTCAACAGTTTTTAACAGATATTCTTTTGCCTGTTCGGAGGTAAGTCCTGAGATTCTTTCCAGTTCCTGTACTCTTTGTCTGTTTAACTCGTCTGCCTTCGCTTCACGCTCTTTGATCTGCTCTTCCTTCGCTGCAAGATTCGTCTCCCGATGTTCGACCGCGTCAGAACGTTTATCTACCGCTTCTTCCTTCGCAAGAACACGTTTTTCGTAACGCTGGAGCTCTGCTCTGCGTTCCTTCGTCTCCTTTTCCAGTTCATTCTTGGTCCTGATCGATTCCTCTTTCACTTCCAGAAGGGCTTCCTTTTTCGTCGTCTCAGCTTTTTTCAGTGCATCATCTATGATTTCTCTGGCTTTACTCTCTGCAT
>CAJFMZ010000096.1 GCA_904393575.1 uncultured Sellimonas sp.
TTTACCGGGAAGAAATCAATGAGGGACACTTTGAGTTTGTGCTCAGTCTGACGCAGGCCCTTTCGGTTTATGCGTACGATGCTCTGCGCGTGCTGCGGGATTCGGATCCGTTTCAGGAGAATCTGCAGTTATTCTGGAAAATCGCGGTTCTAAAGAAAGCATCTGAGTGTGTGCGGATCGTCAGGGAAATGAAAGTGGAAGAGTTCTTTGAGCATGCCGGACTTCTGGTTCCGCTGGTCTGTTCCCGACAGTATGTCTTTCGGATTTACGGGAGCTTCCGAGGCTGCATTATCCAGAAAAACTGGGGACATTATGCGGAAAAGTTTACAAGGTTTGAAGACTATCTGAAACGGAAGGGAGTCAAAGAGGCGGAGACCATCGGGCGCTATCTAAAGGCTCTGGAAGCCTGCATGCAGCAAAACCGGGAGGCTGCCGGAAATGCGTTGCATGGAGAAGATATCACGGAGGGAATTCCTCAGGAATGGAAGAGGGAAGCTGAGAGAATCCGGGCATTTGCCGCTGGAGAAAGCGGACGTTTTAACCCGGATATTCTGATCGTAGACAACAGTCTGGGACCGCAGGAGAAGAAATTCAAAGCCGGATTTACGTCCAGACTACAGAAACTGTTTGGGGTAGGCAGAAAGAATCTGGAGATCGAAAAAGCGGAGGAACTTTATGAGCACTACCGGTATGGCAGAGGGATGACATGGGAACGGTTGAAAGAAGGGCTGACGGTACTGTGCAATTATCCAAAAGTAGGAAGGCATACCGAATGCAAAATCCCGTCAAGACAGGAGCTGACTCTGTCAATCGGGCTGGATGCCGTATCACCGGAGATTAATCTTTCTGTTGAGGATCGGGCAGAGATTCTCCTGGAACTGTTTTCGGAACGAGCAGTATACAAGCGGGAAGCACCGGAGAAGGAACCGAAAATCAGGGAGAAACTGGGACAGATTCTGCAGACCGGGCTGCCCCTTGCCATATGGGTGCGTTATGCGGACCTGATTGGGACCTGTCTGGATGAAAGCGGAGAAGCATCGGATTATCAGGAGCTGCGGCGCCGGATTCTGGAGCCGTGCCGGACGTATCTTAAACCGGACTACTCCTATGAGAAACGATACGAATCTCTTCAAGAGCTGACACGGTCTTTTAAAGGACTTGAGTCCGTGTATGCAGGAAACGTTCTGGAAGCAGTCCGGGCAGAGCGGAAGGCACTGGAAGATGGGATCCGCCTGAAAGTGAGAATCGTCAATCAGAAAGGACGGACTTCAGATGGATATGTATATTTTGAAATTTTAAATACAGGAAAGCGGACGGTTTCTCTGACAGAGGATGCGGTAATCAGCATCAAGCAGGACAGCCAGCCGGAAATTCAAGGAGTGATAAAAAATATCGCAAACTTAAGAGGCGGGGTCCGGACCGGAGGCAGGGCCAAGTTGATACTGGAGGAAGGACAGAAGACCGTGGACGTCAGTATTCAGATTGCAACGCCGGCCCATGGGAGGACAAAGGAGATCATATGTACCGATCAACAGGAGCTGGCGGTCGTCAAACCGTCCAGAGGGTTCCGTGTGGATCCGGACACGACATATGATGTCAGGTCTGCGGTGTCTGATTCCCAGATGTTGTTTGGACGGGAAAATCTGAAAGAAGATCTGAAACGAAGTATTCCGGGAGGAGTGACGGTGATCTATGGACCGTCCAGGATCGGAAAGACATCACTGATGAACTGGATTCGCAATGACTATGCTGTTTCAAGAGGAAATGTCATGACGATTCTTTTCGGAGGCGAAGGCGGTCTGGGAAAAGAGCGGGATTATCAGGTGAATTTCGTAGATCCCAGGCGTCCTGTTCCATATGAAAACGATGAGGAAATGACAGAATATCTTCTGGTTCAGACCATTGTCCAGAGCTTTCGAAAGATGCACAGAAGGATACGGAAGCCTTCGGTGAACATGCTTTCCCAGGAGATGGAGAAAAGGCTGATCAGGATTCTTTCAGATGAGACTTCGGATCTGGGAGACCGGTACTGGGAAATGAATGAGATTCTTGCCGAGGCTCAGATAGAATTATGGCTGATGCTGGATGAATTTCAGCAGGTTGTAGAGCGGTGGAAACCGGAGATCACGAGTCGTTTTGTGGAAATCTGCAAGATGCTTTCCAGCCAGGATCCGGGAGGACTGACCCGGATCAAGCTGATCGTCTGCGGATCCGACGACCTGCTCCGCCATATGGTACTGAAAGACCATTCCGTCTGGAGAAGTGCCTTTCCGGTCCGGATCGCGGTAGAACCTTTGGAGGAAAAGCCGTTTGGAGAGATGATTCAGAAAGACAGAGGAATTGCGGGGGCAAATGTCTTTTATTCGGATTCCGCGAAAGCGGCGCTTTACAATTACACAGGAGGAGCCGCTCTTTATGGAAAAGAGATCTGCAATGCGGTGCTGGAGGATATCCGGAGCCGTCCGGAGCGGTATCGCCGGCGGAATGTGCTGTATGTTTCGGATATTGCAAGGGCAGCCCAAAGGCTGTTGAACCGGCAGACGTCTGAGCTGGATACCAAAGCAAGGGAAGGCGTCCGGGAAATCTACGATGCGGTGACGAAAAACCTGGATTATGAAACGGATATGCAGTATCTTTGGTTTATGGCAAAATGGTTATCTGAGAATCCGGCCAGGAACGGGTTCCCGGAAGAGATTTTTTACCAAAGACCGCTCAGACATGGAACAGGAAGCCTGAAAGATTCGCTTGCGATTGCGTCCGCAAGGGGAATCATCCGGGAAGCGGCCGAAGAAGAGGGAACTGTCTATGTGTTCCAGACGCTGTTTTATTATTTCGCTTTTCTTGGAAGTGCAAAGGAAAATTTGCAGGAGAAACTGATTTTCCAGGAGGAGCCGGATGAAAGCGAAGGAGAGCTGGAGGAGGATTCGCCGGATCAGTTCTATACGATCGAAAAGATAGGGGCTTACTTTGACAGCCGGACAGAATCGGAACAGGCCAGAATTCTGGGAGCTCTGGCCGGAAGCGCCAAAAAGGAAGCGGCCGAAAAGCTCAGACAGTTTGCGGCAAAGCATATTGAGGGGGATGAGATTGCCGGGAATAAGCAGGTAAGCAATATTGAGATCCATGTGGAGAGTATTACGACCATTTTAAATGAGATGATGGAACCGGGAGATCCTAAGAAGCGGCTGGAAAGCATCCGCAGACTGCCAAGGCTTGACAGTTATCTTCCTTCAGGAGGACTTCGTGACGGAGAGACAGAAATCCCGGAGGAGCGGCTGTCCAGAGCCATGGGAAACTATGTGGCAGATCTGGAAGAGGGGCTGGACACGGCGCTTGCCGGGCACAAAACCCGTACAGCCAGATATTGGGAAATCCTGAAGGTAAAACCGGAGACTTTTGATCATTTTATGGAACAGTATGCACTCCCCCAGTGTTTCCTGGATTCGCTCCAGTTTGCGTATCAGCTGGAGCGGCTGTTTGAGGAAGGGGCTGTCGGGGAAGAAGTGGAGACGGTTGACTTCAGTCCGGTAACAATTATGTACTGCAAGCTGGTGGAAAGTCTTCTGAAAGAGTACCATATGCGGCCTTACAGCGATGCCATCTCCTCTGTGGAGACAGATATGTATAATCGGAAGAAACATCGGAAATATATCTGGGGCGAGGTCAAGCAGCTTCCGCAGTATCAGAAGCAGAGGCTGACGATCGGATCCTTCGCCCATCCGGTAGCCGGAGGGAAAGAGGCGGGAGAGCACCTTTCGGCATTGGCGCTGTCCACACCGGGAAATCTGGAACAGTGGAGACAGCATGCGGCATGTATCAAGGCGGTCCGGGATATCCGGAATCCATCCGCCCACGGAAACAAGGACGCCAGAATCACCTGTGAGCAGATGCAGAAGATCAGATCACTACTGCTTGAGGAGGGCGGACTGATCCGGCTGATACAGATTGTCAAAGAGCCGATTTAATTGACGGGAAGAGGAACGAAGGATGAGCAGACGAACATATATGAAAGAACTGATCGGGACAAATAAATACGATGATCTGTTGAAAAACATGATCCGGGACTATTATATCTACGGATTCAAATCCGCAGATCAGTTCCAACGGAAGAGTATCCTTGGTCATAACTGGAAGATGCTGGGGAAGATCCTTGGGGACAAATGGTATCTGGAAAAAGGAAAGAACGGACGGAACCGGATTGTCCTGAAAACAACCGAACACGATGATGAGAATCCGCTGGACGGCCTGTATTCTATGCACAGTCTGTCCTACATAGGAGATTTTCTGAATTATCTGCTGATCCTGGATGAAAGAACCTGGCTCAGGGAGGGACTTGCCTCCCTGGGTGTGACGGAGGAAGACCTGACCGATGACGGCAGGCTGATGGATAAAAACGAGCTGGAGTATGCGGTCATGGTATGCTGGATGCGTGATCTGAGGGCCATGTCCGTCAGAGGGAAGGGATCTGCGGACCGGAAGCAGTATCCGGTCATGATCAACAGGCAGTTGAATCTTCTTTCGCCCCAGACGGCATGGTATCCCAGTAAAAAGGATCGATACAAAAATCTGGATGACCGGACGAGACAGCTGTTTCTGCTTGGGGTTCTTGGAAATCTGAAGTATGACAGCAGGAGACGAACTGCGTGGCTGCAGAAAGTCTGGAGGGCATATCTGAAGGGAGGGACAGCCCTTTTGGAGGAGACCGGCTCTCCGGAAGGACGGAGCTTCAGCAGCTATGAGGGGCGCGCGGGTATTCAGTACTGGTATAAATCGGCATTGTCCATGAGATCTCTGGTGGAATACGGAGAAGCACTGTTCCGGAAAGGGGAACCGGAAGACAGGCGGGCGCGTTCGATCTGTTTTTCCCAGCGCTTCTGGGATCTTTGTTCCTTTTTTTCCCAGTATCAGATCCTGGGAGAAGTAGGGACATTCCTGAAAAGACGACTGGTCCATGGCATTGAGAAGCCGGAGAAGGGGATTTTCCGGTTCCGGCATCAGTATCTGCAGCGTTCCCTGTATGATTATAATCTGATCGATATCCTGAATGCGGCTGAGCAGAAACAGCTTTGCTGGATCCGGTATTCCCACGGCACGCATGACTGGATGACCGAGCGGATTGTGATTCCGCTGGAGATACGGATCAGTGTGGGAAACGGACGGGAATATGTGCTGTATTATGATCTGGAAAACCGGAAAATCGGATCGCTGAGGCTGGAGTTTATCGATCGCATTGTGGTTTGGAAGAATGTCCGCAGAATCATGCGCGTGGAGCGGTCCGAGAGAAGAGAAGGCAGAAAAAAAGAAAAGAAGATCCGCATCCTGGGGGAGGTGCCTCTTGACCTGGAGGAGCTTGCCAGACAGACGGCCCTTGCCGGAGAGATGCTTCCCTATATCTGGGGGACCGATGTGGGGGAATGCTTTGTGGATACATGCTGGAGGCAGCGGCTTCGGACCTGCCGGATTCAGGTGGACTATGATCCGGAGACGGAATCGTTTATCCGGGAACGGCTCCAGAAAGAAAACAGACAGGGAAAGAGCGAGATCGAAAAGAAGGAGATCGTTGTGCAGTGCTTTCCGACAAAGGAACTGCGGACCTGGCTTCGGAGTTTTTATGTCCGCGTGGTCAAGACAGAGCAGATCGATGAGCCGGATTTCCATATGGAAGAGGACGTCAGCAAGATGTGGGATCTGTATTTTGGACAGCAGCGGCTTCAGAAGGAAAAGCAAGAAACCGATGTCCTGGCCGATCCGGTACTGGAAGGATATGAGGTGGAAGGCGAAAAGGTGTCGGAGATGGAGGGACATGCGGCATTGTTTCATGAGATTTTCAGCGCCCACTCAGCCGCACTGGCGAATGCGGTTCTGAAAGGATCCGGACAGAATGGGGGAGATTTCCGGGAACTGCTGGAAAGGGAAGTGCGGGAGTCCTTTCCAACGTACCAGGAGCAGGAGATCGAAGAAACCGTCCAGGCGATGGAGGAGATTGCCAGGGCTTCCGGACTTTTGGATGAAGAGGGAACTACCCGGTATGTGACGGAGCAAAAGGACTATTTTTATGAGCTTCTTCCAATTACCAGAATGGAATGCAGGTGGCTTGTCACAGCGCTGGAAGATCCGGTCTCCGAGATGTTTCTGCCGGAGGACATCCGCAGGCGGCTGGTCACCTTTATGGAGGAACAGGTTCCATTTGCGATCCGAAGCCTGCCGGTGGAATACATCTGCTATTTCGACCGTTATCACACTTACGGGGGAACGATTCATCAAAATGGAAAAAACAGCATGACGAAGGAAGAAAGAGAGAACGCAGGGATTCTCTATGAGGCGCTCCGACTGGAGAAAAAACTCCGGGTGACATACCGAAACGGAAGAGGAGAGAAACGGTGCAGAGTTTCCGGACCTGCCTGGCTGGAATATTCCCTCAGAGACGACCAGTTCCGCATCTGGGACCGGTTCCGGACCCGGGATGAGGAGAAGGTGGGGAAAATCAATCTTTCCAGAATCCTTGCTGTGGAAAAGACAGAGGAGTCCTATTCCCGGATGGAAGTACAGAAAATCTCCATAGAAGAAGAGGAGAGAGCCACTGTCTGTCTGAAAGTAGAATTTTATGAGGGAAAACGGAATCTTCCGGACCGGATTTTGACGGAGTTTTCCCTTTGGAAGAAGAAATGTGTCTATGAGGAAACAACCGGACTTTATAAGATGAGTCTCTACTATCCAAAGGAGGATGAAAAAGAGGTTCTGATCCGGCTCCTTGGGTACGGCCCGTATATCCGGGTCAGCTCAGATGATGAGAACAATACAGTCTGCAGAGAACTGAAACGAAGGGTCGGAGTCCAGCGGGAGCGGATCCGGTCAAGAGAAGAAGAACGATAAGAAACGGTATTCTGAATCAGGATGCCGTTTTTTTTGAACTTTTTTTTCGGAGCGGACATCGAAGGGGAGTAGGGAAAGGAGTATAGTAGCACTAACAAAAACAGAGAGTTGGAAGCAAGGGAAGAAGGAGTGAGAACATGAAAAGCTATATGAAAGTTATGAGCAGCAAGACAAAATGGAAATGTGCGGGCGTCATTGTACTGGCTCTGATTGGTTCGATTCTTACATCGGTCTGGCCGGTACGGCTTGGAACGCTTTATACGGAAATCTCCAACGGGACCGTCCACACACTCCGGCAGGGGATGGAAACAGTAGCAGGATTTGGATTGATCTATCTGACCGCGGAATGTATTACAATTTTCCGGCGGGTACTGCTGGACTGCATCATCGCCGGACATGAAGCGGAGGTGCGGGAATACAGTGTGGGCAAGCTTTTGAAGATGCCGGTCTCCTATTATTCCGGCTGCCTGAGCGGTGAAAAGACTGCCCAGTTGAATCAGGGCGTGGCCGGATTCAGCCAGCTGATCCGGATCCTGTGCAATGATGTGTTTGCGGCAGTACTGACAGCGGTCTGTACCTTGGTTCAGGTCATTCTCAATGCACCGGGGCTGATGGCAGGACTGATGCTGCTGTATCTGATTCTCACCATTTTGATTTCCGCCTTTCAGATTCGCTCCCAGAACGGGGTGAGGGAGGAGATTGTCAGACAGAAAAACAGTCTGGACGGGCAGATCTGTCAGTCCATATCGAATCTGGAGCTGATCCGCAGCATGCATGCGGAGCAGTATGAAAAGAACCGGCTCCGGCCGGAAATTCGAACTATCAGCAGGACGGAAAAAAGGCATCACAGGTATATGGGATCCTTCGACTGTCTGAAACAGGCAGTAAAGATTACCTTTCAGGTACTGCTGCTCATCCTTTCCGTAGTTCTGATATCCAGGGGAAATATGGCGCCGGGTGCGGTGATAACGGTATGTCTGCTTTTCCAGCAGCTGGTGAAACCGATCGACGATGTGTACCGTTTTATGGATGAGACAGCTTCTTCCCTTGTCAAGGCAAAAGCATTGATGGAGGTCTATGAAAGCCCGGAGGATGCGATCTTTGACGTGGAATCCAGGAACGAAAAAATGTACGGCAGCCAGATCTGCCTGCGGGATGTTCTGATTACCAATCCGGAAAAGGGGAAGGCGCTGGCGTGGTATGAACACCTGACAATCCCATGCGACAGGATCGTGGCACTGAAAGGGGAGAGCGGCTGCGGAAAGACGACGCTGGTCCGCTCGCTGAACCGGTATTACCCACATATTCAGGGGGAGATCCGTCTGTTTGGAAGGGATCAGGAGTCCTACAGTCAGACAGAGTTGACCAGCCTGCTGTATTACAGCCCGCAGACGTCCTTTTTCATTGCAGGTACCATCCGGGAGAATCTGATCTACGGACTGGATCGGAAGGTATCAGAGGAAGAACTGGTCCGGGCGCTGACCGAGGTATCTCTGATCGGGACAGCAAAGGGTGCGCTCTGTGACAGCCCGGAAGAAGCGCTGGATTTCCAGATCAGTGAAAATGCCTCCGAACTGTCCGGAGGGATGAAACAGAGGCTTGCTCTTGCAAGAGCATTTCTCAGAAAG
>CAJFMZ010000097.1 GCA_904393575.1 uncultured Sellimonas sp.
GCCGTCTAGGCGAAATTGCTGAGAAGTTAAGAAAAGCAAATGGAGTTCAAGGAGGTACAAAATGATTAAGAAACCATTGAAGATCAAATGTGACGACGGGTTGGATGCAAGACCGATCGCTTTGCTTGTACAGGAGGCAAGTCAGTATGAAAGCCGTGTGTTCATTGAGATCGGCAGCAAGAAGATCAACGCCAAAAGCATTATGGGCATGATGAGCCTGAAGTTAAGCGGCGGCGAAGATCTGACAGTGGTTGCGGAAGGCGTCGATGAAGAAGAGGCGGCAAAGGGCATTGAGAAATTCCTGGAGCATGCAAGATAGGAAGCATACCTGGGATACATAGAAAGAAAGCGGGAAGGGTGTTGCCGATGAAGCCGGGGACATCCTTTTCCTGTACTATAAAGAGACAGAAGGGAGGCGCGAAAATGAAGAAAATTTTATTTATTTATAATCCAAACGCCGGGAAAGGACTTTTGAAGCCCAAGTTATCGGATATTGTGGATCTTTTTGTAAAAAGCGGATGTGAGGTGGTGATCTATCCAACGCAGAGCTACCATGACGCCTACAAAAAGGTGCTGCGGTTTCAGGAAGACTATGACATTGTCGTGTGCAGCGGAGGCGACGGGACGCTGGATGAGGTTGTAACGGGAATGATGAAGCGGGGCAGCAGCATCCCGGTGGGCTACATTCCAACGGGGACAACCAATGATTTTGCCAACAGCCTGCACATTCCGAAGGATATTTTAAGCGCGGCCGATGCGGCGGTCAACGGGAAACCGTTTCACTGCGATATCGGACAGTTTAATGAAGATTACTTTGTCTATGTGGCGGCGTTCGGCCTGTTTACGGATGTCTCCTATCAGACAAAGCAGGAGATGAAAAACATGCTGGGTCACCTTGCCTATCTCCTGGAGGGGGCCAAGCGGCTGTTTGACATTCCGTCCTTCCACGTGAAAGTGACCTATGACGGACAGGAGATCGAGGATGACTTTGTCTTCTGCTCGGTGACCAATTCCCGGTCTATGGGAGGATTCCGTAATATGTTCGGCCATGAGGTGGAATTTGACGACGGAGAGTTTGAGGCGACGCTTGTCCGTTCCCCGAAGAATCTCCTGGAGCTTCAGGGGATTGTGGGAGCGCTGATGAGCAAGGAGAAAAATTCCTCCTACATTTACAATATCAAGGCAAAGGAGATTACCTTTGAATCTCTGGAAGAGATCCCGTGGACTCTGGACGGGGAATTCGGAGGTGAATTTGACAAGGTCCATATCAAGAACAGGCAGCAGGAATTGTGCATTATGGTACCGGAAGAAAAGGCGGCAGAGCTGATTCATCATCCGTACAAAGAATTGTCAGATAATTGATCTAAAATTTGTAAAAAAAAAGACTTGTATATTTCGGCAAAATAGGATACAATAAGCGAGTGAGGAAACACAGAGTGTTCTTCACTGGCACATGGCCCCCTGGTCAAGCGGTTAAGACGCCACCCTCTCACGGTGGAATCAGGGGTTCGATTCCCCTGGGGGTCATATCTTAGATAGAAGTGGAGGAGAAATTATGTTAGTATCAGCAGCAGAAATGTTAAAGAAAGCAAAAGCAGGACATTATGCAGTAGGTCAGTTCAATATTAACAACCTGGAATGGACAAAAGCGATTCTGACAGCGGCAGAGGAGACCAAATCACCGGTAATCCTTGGAGTTTCCGAAGGCGCCGGCAAATACATGACAGGCTTTAAAACAGTAGTCGGAATGGTTAACGGTATGCTGGAAGAGATGAAGATCACAGTTCCGGTTGCACTTCACTTAGACCATGGTACTTACGAAGGATGCCAGAAATGCATCGAAGCAGGTTTCTCTTCCATTATGTTTGACGGATCTCATTATCCGATCGAAGAAAACGTAGCTAAGACAAAAGAGCTTGCAGCAATCTGCAAGGAAAAAGGAATGTCTCTGGAAGCGGAGGTTGGTTCCATCGGCGGCGAAGAAGACGGAGTAGTTGGAGCCGGCGAATGTGCAGATCCGAAGGAATGCAAGATGATCGCTGATCTGGGCGTTGATATGCTTGCGGCAGGAATCGGAAACATCCACGGAGTATATCCGGAGAACTGGCAGGGACTGAGCTTTGAGACACTGGATGCCATTCAGGAACTTACAGGCGATATGCCGCTTGTCCTTCACGGAGGTACAGGTATTCCGGATGACATGATCAAAAAGGCAATCAGCCTTGGTGTGGCAAAGATCAATGTTAATACAGAATGCCAGATCGTATTTGCGGAAGCTACACGCAAATATATCGAAGAAGGTAAAGACAAAGAAAAGAAAGGCTTTGACCCGCGTAAATTATTAAAACCAGGTACAGAAGCTATCGTTGAAAAAGTAAAAGAAAAAATGGAATTATTCGGCTCTGTTGGAAAAGCTGAATAATCTGCAAAAGAGAATACAAGGCATTCCACTAGCATGGAGTGCCTTTTTCTGTATAAAGAATATGGAGGAGAAAGCATGGAGGAAAAGAAGAACGTGATCAATGTAGCAGAGATTTTCGGGGAAAATGTGTTCAATGATACGGTGATGCAGGAGCGTCTCCCGAAGAAAATCTACAAAGAGCTGAGAAGAACGATTGAAGAGGGAAAAGAACTGGATATCGCTACGGCGGACGTGATTGCCCATGAAATGAAAGAGTGGGCCATTGAAAAAGGAGCAACTCACTATACCCACTGGTTCCAGCCCCTTACCGGGGTGACGGCGGAAAAGCACGATTCCTTTATTTCTGCTCCGATGCCGAATGGAAAAGTGCTGATGAGCTTTTCCGGAAAAGAGCTGATCAAGGGAGAACCGGACGCATCTTCATTCCCGTCAGGAGGGCTTCGGGCTACATTTGAAGCCCGCGGATATACGGCCTGGGATCCGACCTCTCCGGCTTTTGTCAAGAAGGATGAAAACGGATGTATTCTGTATGTGCCGACCGCATTCTGCTCTTATACAGGGGAGGCTCTGGACCAGAAGACGCCTCTTCTTCGTTCCATGGAGGCCCTCAACAAGCAGGCCCTTCGCTTTCTCCGCCTGTTTGGCAATACGACGTCCAAACGGGTGAAACCATCGGTCGGAATTGAACAGGAATATTTCCTTGTAGATCGTCAAAAATATTTAAAGAGAAAAGATCTGGTATTTACCGGCCGGACGCTGTTTGGAGCGATGCCGCCAAAAGGACAGGAGCTGGATGACCACTATTTCGGAAGTATCCGTGCCAGAATCGCCGCATTTATGAAAGAGGTCAATGAGGAACTCTGGCGTCTTGGTGTGACGGCAAAAACACAGCACAATGAGGTGGCGCCGGCACAGCATGAGCTGGCTCCGATTTACATGGAGTGCAATGTGGCGGTGGACCATAACCAGTTGATTATGGAAACTCTGAAAAAGGTGGCGGAAAAACAGGGACTTCACTGCCTGCTTCATGAAAAGCCGTTCGCAGGAGTCAATGGTTCTGGAAAACATGACAACTGGTCTCTGACAACGGACGATGGAAAGAATCTTCTGGATCCGGGCAAGACGCCGCATGAGAATATACAGTTTCTTCTCATGCTGCTCTGCGTACTCCGTGCTGTAGACATTCACGCGGATCTGTTGAGAGAATCTGCGGCGGATCCGGGCAATGACCACAGACTGGGATCCAGCGAGGCGCCGCCGGCAATCATTTCCGTATTCCTCGGCGAACAGCTGGAAGATGTGCTGGAACAGCTTGTTGTATCCGGAAATGCAACTCACAGTATCAAGGGAGGGAAGCTTCAGACAGGAGTCAAGGCGCTCCCTGGACTGAACAAGGACGCCACAGACAGAAACCGGACATCACCGTTTGCGTTTACCGGAAACAAGTTTGAATTCCGTATGCTTGGCTCCAGAGACTCTGCGGCTGCTCCGAATATCGTGCTGAATACGATCGTGGCAGAATCCCTCAGCGATGCATGTGATGTTCTGGAACAGGCGGAAGACTTTGAACAGGCTGTCCATGATCTGATTAAGGACTATGCGACCAGCCATCAGCGGATCGTATTTAACGGAAATGGCTACTCGGAAGAGTGGGTGAAGGAAGCCGAGCGCAGAGGACTTCCGAATCTGCCGTCCATGATTGATGCAATCCCGGCGCTGGTAAAAGAAAGCAATGTGGAGATGTTCGAGAAATTCCACGTATTTACAAGAGCAGAGCTTGATTCCCGTGCGGAAATCAAATATGAGGCATACGCAAAGGCGGTCAACATCGAGGCGCGCACGATGATTGACATCGCAAGCAAACACATTATCCCGGCAGTAATCCGGGGCACCAGGACACTGGCTGAGACGGTGAATGCGGTCGTACAGGCCGGAGAGGATGCTGAAGTGCAGAGAGAACTGCTTTCTGAGACGAACAGCCTTCTGAAGGAGACGAAACATGCGCTCACAGAGCTGGAAAAAGTGACGGAGGAGGCTTCTTCCAGAGAAGAAGGAAAAGAGCAGGCGGCTTACTTCCGCGGTCATGTCGTTCCGGCTATGGAGGCGCTCAGAACTCCGGTAGACAAGCTGGAGATGATCGTCGACAAGGAAATCTGGCCGATGCCTTCCTATGGAGATCTGATTTTTGAGGTATAATATATGAATCGAAGCGAATTTTTGAACAAGCTGCGTGAAGCTCTGGAAAATGATCTGGGGCCTCAGGCGGTTCAGGAAAATGTCGAATACTATGATTCTTACATAAGAAGCGAGATTCAAAACGGCAGGACAGAGCGGGAAGTACTGGATATGCTGGGAGATCCGTGGGTGATTGCCCGGAATATTATCGGTTCCAGCGAAAACGGGCAGGAATATTATGGAAGTGGGTCCGGCGCTTATGGTTCCGGCCAAAGCACTTATTCCGAAGAAGAGGAGGAGACTCCGATCCGTCATCCGATTCTCCATCTGATCGGGATTGATACCTGGTGGAAACGGCTGCTGTTCTTTGCCGGCACCGTGATCGTTCTGGCCATTATTATTTCCGTGATTACCGGGTTGATCGCGGCGGTGCTGCCGTTTGCCGTACCGCTTTTGATTCTGGTTTTCATACTCCGCATCATGAGCGGGCGATAGAAGAAGGAGACGTTGTCCTGCGGGACAGCGCCTCCTTCCTTTTTGCGAAAAAATAAAAGACCGATGGGGGAGCCACCGGTCTTTTGAGGGGAGTATAAATAATTAATAAGGGGTGTAGAAAGCCTGCTTTCTACAAATGTTAGTATAATATAAGATAACCAAAAAAGCAAGTAAAATGTTAAAAAATACTAAAGAATCGGAAGAAAACCTTATTTTTCCTGTCCACTTTTTGGAAAACATGAACAGTATAAATTGCCTGATTCCGTGCATACTAACAGCGTACCATAATTCAACAAGGAGGACATGGAAATGGCAAAGAATTACAAAAACACAAATAACACAAACAATATGAACAAAAACAGCAGTGAGAGCAATGCTTACAGCTCTTCTTATGGCAACATGCAGACTCAGAACAGTAAGAATGCAGAGCGCGCAAAAAACGCTTCCAAAAACAAAAACACAAACAAGACGACAGACTGCCACACCAAGGACTACAGCGATTATCATAACAGCAATTATTAGAAACCATAGTGTCTGGAATCAGGATTTCCCCGCTTTCAAAACTAAGAAAGCGGGGAAATTCTGCAAAAAAGAGCAGGGAGTGTGGAAAAAAGACTTTATTGACAAGTAGACGGACAGCACGTAAGATATAGTAAGAAGTAAATGGGAAATGGAGAAGCATTATGCAGATAGAATACGTGGTACCGTGCCATTTTGGACTGGAGGCGGTACTCAAAAGAGAAATCCAGGATCTGGGGTATGAGATTTCACAGGTGGAAGACGGGCGAGTGTCCTTTTGGGGAGATGAGCTGGCGCTGTGCCGGGCGAACCTCTTTCTCAGGTCTGCGGAGAGGGTCCTTTTGAAGGCGGGCGAGTTTGCGGCAGGAACCTTTGAGGAGCTCTTTCAGGGGACGAAACAGATTCCATGGGAACAGTACATACCGGAGAACGGCAGATTCTGGGTGGCAAAAGCAGCCTCGGTCAAGAGCCGGCTTTTCAGCCCTTCTGATATTCAGTCCATTATGAAAAAGGCAATGGTAGAGCGTATGAAGGAGCGCTACCATAAAAGCTGGTTTACGGAAGATGGAAATGAATATCCGGTGCGTGTATTCATTAAGAAGGATGTCGTGACGGTTGGAATCGACACAACAGGAGATTCGCTGCACAAGAGAGGATACCGCCCGCAGAGCGGGAAGGCGCCGATTTCGGAGACGCTGGCCGCAGCCTTGATCCTGCTTACTCCGTGGAAGCGGGACCGGATTCTGGTGGATCCTTTCTGCGGAAGCGGGACGTTTGTGATCGAGGCGGCTATGATGGCGGCGGATATCGCTCCGGGAATGAACCGGGAGTTTACTGCGGAGAACTGGGGAAATCTGATTTCGAAAAAATACTGGTACGAGGCGGCAACAGAGGCTCAGGACCGGATCCGGCAGGATGTCCAGGTGGATATTCAGGGCTACGATGTGGATGAAGAGGTCATTCGGACTGCCCGTAAGAACGCTGCAAACGCAGGGGTGGACCATCTGATTCATTTTCAGCAGAGGGCGGTGAAGGATCTGCGGCATCCGAAGCCGTATGGATTTATTATTACCAATCCTCCTTATGGAGAAAGACTGGAGGAGAAGGAAACCCTGCCTCAGATTTACCGGGAGTTCGGGGAGAGTTTTCGGAGACTGAAAGACTGGTCTGCGTACATGATTACAAGTTATGAGGACGCAGAGCGGTGGTTTGGCAGGAAGGCGGATAAAAACCGGAAGATTTACAATGGAATGATCAAGACTTATTTTTATCAGTTCATGGGGCCGAAGCCGCCGAGAAGAAAAAAAGAAGGACAGGATCCGGTAAGATAGAAGAAAGAAGGATAAGAGACATGAGCAGAATCGTATTTGCCACAGGAAATGCAGATAAAATGGTGGAGATCCGGGAGATCCTCAAAGACCTGGGGATGGAAATCCTTTCGATGAAGGAGGCCGGAGTGAATCCGGAGATCATTGAGGACGGGAAAACCTTTGAGGAAAACGCGCTGATCAAGGCGCGGGCGGTACACGCGCTTCTGCCGGAAGACATTGTGATGGCAGACGATTCCGGACTTGAGATTGACTATCTGAATAAGGAGCCGGGCATTTATTCTGCCAGATACATGGGCGAGAATACATCCTATGACATCAAGAACGCAGAATTGTTAAGGAGGATGGAAGGAGTGCCGGATGAAGAGAGAACGGCACGGTTTGTCTGTGCCATTGCGGCAGTGTTCCCGGACGGCGGGGAAAAGACGACCCTTGGAACCATTGAGGGCAGAGTCGGCTATGAGATCAAAGGGGAGCATGGATTCGGCTATGATCCGATCTTTTATCTGCCTGAGTACGGATGTACTACGGCAGAGCTTCCGCCGGAGAAGAAAAATGAAATCAGTCACAGAGGAAGAGGACTTCAGAAGATGAAGAAACTGATAGAGGGGAGATAGCGGATGAAGAAGCAGAAAATCCTGGTAGTAAGCGATACGCATAAAATACATACCAATTTTGAGAAGGCCCTGGAGCTGGAGAAACCGGTGGACTTTCTCTTTCACGCAGGCGATGTGGAAGGAAGAGAGTGGGAAGTCCAGTACGGCTGCGGCTGTCCGGCCTATGTGGTAGCAGGGAACAATGACTTCTTCGGGGAACTGCCGCCGGAAGTGGAGATTCAGCTGGGAGGCCACAGGATCTTTATGACTCACGGACACCACTATTTTGTATCCATGACACTGGATCACCTCAGGAGAGAGGCCAGGGCAAGAGAGGCGGATATTGTTATCTTCGGGCATACCCACAAGCCGTGCCTGAAGTTTGAAAAGGACATGATTATCATGAATCCGGGAAGCCTGACCTATCCCCGTCAGGAGAACCGGCTGCCGAGTTATATTGTCCTGGAAATCGATGAAAACGGCGCTGTATCGGGGGAAATAAGATATATCGAAA
Source organism: uncultured Sellimonas sp. (assembly GCA_904393575.1). Classification (GTDB taxonomy): domain Bacteria; phylum Bacillota; class Clostridia; order Lachnospirales; family Lachnospiraceae; genus Sellimonas. Next base: position 8,050 of record CAJFMZ010000097.1, read on the forward strand.
AAAGTGAAAAAAGTTGTTGACAAATATCAGGAGTTCATATATAATAACTTTTGTCGTCAGGTAAAACGATTGAAACGAAAACGGGGTGTGGCTCAGCTTGGCTAGAGCGCCTGGTTTGGGACCAGGAGGCCGCAGGTTCGAATCCTGTCACCCCGATTCCTGATAGAAACAGGAATCCAGATTTGATCTGCGGGTGTAGTTCAATGGTAGAACACCAGCCTTCCAAGCTGGATACGTGGGTTCGATTCCCATCACCCGCTTTCTTGAAGCAAACGCTTTGAGAGTCTGATTTGTGTCTGTAGCTCAGCTGGATAGAGCAACGGCCTTCTAAGCCGTAGGTCCTGGGTTCGAATCCCCGCAGGCACGTTTCATGGTGGATATAGCGCAGTT
>CAJFMZ010000098.1 GCA_904393575.1 uncultured Sellimonas sp.
ATAGCCGGAGCCGAAGGGGCATGCAAGAAACTCTCAGGCAAAAGGAACAGGTTCGGACAACACTCTGGAGAACAATATGATTGTACCGAAGAAGTAATCCGGCGTGCGGCACGGCACCGTCCGGATAATCTTTCAGGTAAAAGGACAGAGGCAGATGAAAGGACTTCTCATAATGGAGAAGTTACTTGATCTGCTTTTTTTGTTGCCCGGATTTTCGGCCGGAATCCGTACCGACAGAAAAAGCAAGAATATTGATTTGAGGAGGAATTACATATGAGTATGGTAGGAGATGTGACGAACTACATCAAAGAGTACGATCCGGAAGTCGGCGGAGCTCTGGAACAGGAACTGGGAAGACAGCGGAGAAATCTGGAACTGATTGCATCGGAAAATATCGTAAGTCCGGCGGTCATGCTTGCGATGGGAACGGTGCCGACAAACAAGTATGCGGAGGGGTATCCGGGCAAACGGTATTACGGAGGCTGTGAGTATGTGGATGTGATCGAAAATCTGGCAATCGAGCGGGCAAAGCAACTGTTTGGATGCGAACATGCCTGTGTTCAGCCACACTCCGGGGCAAGCGCCAACATTGCGGTTTATCAGGCGTTCCTGAAACCGGGGGATACGGTGATGGGACTGAATCTGGACCACGGCGGACACCTGACGCACGGCTCGCCGGTGAATATTTCAGGGATTTTGTACCATTTTGTACCATACAGCATCAACGAAGAGGGATTTTTGGATTACGATGAGATCCGAAGGATCGCACTGGAATGTAAGCCAAAGATGATTATCGCGGGGGCTTCCGCATATCCGAGAGAGATCCGGTTTGACCGGTTTGCGGACATCGCCAAAGAAGTGGGAGCCATTCTGTTTGTAGATATGGCGCATATTGCAGGACTGGTTGCGGCCGGACTTCATCAGAGCCCGGTTCCATATGCGGATGTGGTGACCACGACCACGCACAAGACACTCAGAGGACCAAGAGGCGGTATGATCCTGTGTAAAGAAGAGCATGCAAAGGCTATCAACAAGGCGGTATTTCCGGGGACACAGGGAGGACCGTTGATGCATATCATCGCCGCAAAAGCTGTCTGCTTTGGAGAAGCATTGAAACCGGAATTCAGGACCTATCAGGAACAGATTTTAAAGAACGCAAAAGCACTGGCTGAAGCACTGAAGGAAGAGGGATTCAACCTGGTCAGCGGCGGAACGGACAACCATCTGATGCTGGTAGATCTCCAGAACATGGGAATTACCGGAAAAGAACTGCAGCGCCGTCTGGATGAGGTTTATATTACAGTCAATAAAAACGCAGTGCCAAATGACCCGGCCAGTCCGTTTGTGACAAGCGGGATCCGGATCGGAACGCCGGCGGTGACAACACGGGGACTCAAGGAAGACGAAATGCGGACGATTGCAAAACTGATCAAAATGGCGGTAACGGACTTTGATGCAAAGGCAGATGAGATCCGAAGTACAGTCAATGAAATCTGCGGCAGACATCCATTATATGCATAAGGAGGAGACGGAAGATGGAATTAAAAACACCACTTTATGAAGAACATGTAAAAGCCGGAGGAAAGATGGTTCCGTTTGCAGGCTACTCTCTTCCGGTACAGTATCCGACAGGAGTGATCAAGGAACACATGGCGGTACGCACCCAGGCGGGGCTCTTTGATGTTTCCCATATGGGAGAAATCCTCTGCACGGGTGAGGACGCGAAAGCGAACCTTCAGATGCTTCTTACCAATGATTATACGAAGATCAAGGATGGACAGGCAAAGTACAGCCCGATGTGCAACGAACACGGAGGCACGGTGGATGACCTGATTGTCTATCGCAAATCCGAGGAAGAATACCTGATTGTAGTCAATGCGGCGAATAAGGAGAAGGACTACCGGTGGATGCTGGATCACCAGTTTGGCAATGTGACGTTTACCGATGTTTCCGATCAGTATGCACAGCTTGCCCTTCAGGGACCGAAAGCCCTTGAGATTCTGAGAAAGCTGACAGATGAAAAGAGTATTCCGGAGAAATATTATCATGCGGTATTTGATGGTGAGGTAGCAGGAATCCCTTGTATCGTTTCCAAGACCGGATATACAGGAGAGGACGGCGTGGAATTGTATCTGGCGGCAGAATATGCGCCGCAGATGTGGAATGCGCTTCTGGAAGCAGGAAAAGAGGAAGGTCTGATTCCGTGCGGGTTAGGAGCAAGAGATACTCTCCGGATGGAAGCTGCAATGCCGCTCTACGGACACGAGATGAACGAAGAAGTGACTCCACTGGAAGCGGGACTTCAGTTTGCCGTCAAGATGGCAAAAGAAGATTTTATCGGGAAGAAGGCGCTGGAAGAAGCGGGAGAGCCAAAGAGAGAGCGGATCGGCCTGAAAGTGACCGGACGGGGCATTATCCGGGAAGAGCAGAAGGTTTCTTTGGAAGGAAACGAGATTGGAACGACTACATCCGGCACCCACTGTCCGTATCTTGGATATCCGATTGCCATGGCCCTTGTAAAAGCAGGGACAGTCAAGACCGGGGACAAGGTGGAAGTGGATGTGCGTGGACGAAGCGTAGAGGCGGAAGTTGTGGATCTGCCATTTTATAAACGACAAAAATAAAAAATCAGAAAAGGAGAAACGGATATGGAAATCAGAGAAGATGTCAAGTATGTAAAATCACATGAGTGGATCAAAGAGGAAGAGGGAGTTGCGGTAATCGGGCTGACGGATTATGCCCAGTCTGAGCTTGGTGATCTTGTGTTTGTCAATCTTCCGGAAGAGGGGGATGAGGTCACAATGGGGGAAGCGTTTGGAGATGTAGAATCTGTAAAAGCGGTATCCGACGTATACTCCCCGGTATCCGGCGTGGTATGTGAAATCAACGAAAGACTCCTGGACGAGCCGGAATATATCAACGAGGCTCCGTATGATGCCTGGTTCATCAAAGTGAAAGACATCACAGAAACAGAAGAACTGCTCTCAGGGGCGGAGTACGAGGCGTTTGTAGAAAGTGAGAAAGAATAACAGAGAGGCGGTGAGTTCGGATGGGCAGCTATGTACCAAATACAGAAAAAGAGAGACAGGAAATGCTGCAGGCGGCCGGATATTCTGATATGAAGGAGCTCTTTGCGGACATCCCTGAGGAAGTCAGGCTGAAAGGGGAGCTGGAAATCCCGGAGGGCATGCCGGAACTGTCAGTTAGAAGAGAGATGGAAAAAATAGCCGGCAAGAACCAGATCTTTCAGACCATCTTCCGGGGCGCAGGGGCCTACCGGCACTATATCCCGGCGGCGGTCAAAAGCATTACGTCCAAGGAAAATTTCGTGACTGCCTACACGCCGTATCAGGCGGAGATCAGTCAGGGAATCCTGCAGTCCATTTTTGAATATCAGACGATGATCTGTGATCTGACCGGGATGGATGCATCCAATGCGTCCGTCTATGACGGAGCATCAGCGGCAGCGGAAGGGATCGCCATGTGCCGGGACCGGAAACGCCAGAAAGTTCTGATTTCACAGACCGTTTCCCCGTACGTGATCCGGACAGTGAAGACCTACTGCCATGGAAACGGGATGCAGGTGGAGCTGATTCCGGAACAGGACGGTCGGACGGACAAAGAAGTTTTAAAAGATCGGATCGATGCGGAAACAGCATGCGTTTACATCCAGCATCCAAATTATTACGGAAATCTGGAGGATGCAGAGGAGATCGGAAAGATTGCTCATGAAGGCGGGGCAAAATATGTGATGGGAGTCAATCCGATTTCCCTTGGCATTTTAAAAACTCCGGCGGAATACGGAGCGGATGTAGCGGTCGGAGAGGGGCAGCCGATGGGACTTTCGCTGGCCTTCGGAGGACCGTACATCGGCTTTATGGCCTGCACAGACAAGATGATGCGGAAGCTGCCCGGCAGGATTGTCGGACAGACGAAAGACAAAAACGGAAAGAGGGGGTATGTGCTGACGCTTCAGGCAAGAGAACAGCATATCCGAAGGGAGAAAGCATCCAGCAATATCTGCTCCAACCAGGCCCTCTGTGCGCTGGCGGTGACCGTATATCTGGCGTCCATGGGACCGGAAGGGCTGAAAGAGGCGGCGACGCAGTGCATCTCCAAGGCACATTATCTGGCAGAAGAGCTGAATAAAATCGGATACCGCACGGAAAATCAGGGGAACTTTTTCCATGAATTTGTGACACAATCCAAAGTACCGGCCGGGGAGACCTTGAAGGCTCTGGAGGAACACGGCATTCTGGGAGGGTATCCACTGGATGAGCACCGGATTCTGTGGTGCTGTACGGAGATGAATACAAAAGAAGAAATGGATGAAGTCATCCGGATTCTGAAGGAGGTGCAGGGATGTTAATTTTTGAAAAAAGCAGGCCGGGACGCGGATGCAGTATGCTTCCGAAGTGTGATGTGGAAGAGATCATGCTTCCTCAGGCAGATCAGAGACAGAAAGCCCTTCATCTTCCGGAGATCGCAGAAGGGGATCTGAGCAGACATTACAGTGAACTGGCAAGAAAGTCCCATGGTGTGAATGACGGATTTTATCCGCTTGGTTCCTGTACAATGAAATATAACCCGAAGATCAACGAGGCGGCAGCGGCGCTTCCGGGATTTACCGAGATCCACCCGCTTCAGCCAGAGCATACCGTACAGGGATGTCTGGAAGTGCTTCATAAGGCGGAGAAGTATCTCTGCGCCATTACCGGCATGGACCGGATGGTATTCCAGCCGGCGGCCGGAGCTCACGGAGAGTTTACAGGCCTTCTCCTGATTCGTGCCTACCATGAAAGCAGGGGAGATACCAGGAGAACGAAGATTCTGGTACCAGATTCCGCCCATGGAACGAATCCTGCCAGCGCGGTGATGGCAGGATATAAGATGGTCAGCGTGCCGTCGGATGAAGACGGATGTGTAGACCTGGAAAAACTCAAGGAAGAAGCGGATGAAGAGACGGCAGGAATCATGCTGACCAATCCGAATACCCTTGGAATTTTTGAAAAGCACATCCTGGAAATTACGGAAGTGATTCATGGATGCGGCGGTCTCTGCTATTATGACGGAGCAAATCTGAATGCGGTGATGGGAACGGTCCGGCCGGGGGACATGGGGTTTGACGTGGTTCATCTGAACCTTCACAAGACCTTTTCTACCCCGCATGGAGGCGGAGGACCGGGAAGCGGACCGGTAGGATGCAAGGAACTGCTCGCAGAGTTCCTTCCGTCTGTCCTTGTGGAAAAAGAGGATCATTATTATATGAAGAAGCCGGAACACGGCATCGGGGAAATGAAAAGCTTCTACGGTAATTTCCTTGTGGTAGTGAGGGCCCTTTCTTATCTGATGACACTTGGAAAAGAAGGCATTCCGGAAGCGAGCAGAAATGCAGTGTTAAACGCCAATTACATGATGCACGGATTAAAGGATATCTTTCCGGCGGCATACGGCAAAAGCTGTATGCATGAGTTTGTCGTCAGTCTCTCTGAGCTGAAAAAGAAGACCGGTATCTCCGCACTGGATATTGCCAAAGGACTGCTCGACAACGGTATCCATCCGCCGACCATGTACTTCCCGCTGATTGTCGATGAGGCACTGATGATCGAGCCGACAGAGACGGAATCCCGTGAGACACTGGATGAAGCACTGGAAGTATTCCACAGTCTGTACAGACAGGCGCTGGAAGATCCGGACAGCCTGCATCAGGCGCCGGTTACCACACCGGTCACAAGACTGGATGAAGTGGAGGCGGCCAGACATCCGGTGCTGCGCTGGCATTTTGAAGAATAGGGTGAGACAACATGTTGGAAACACTTACATATATAGAGAGCCACGGAACGGATCCGTACAGAAATCTTGCTCTGGAGGAATTCCTTCTCTTTGGATGCAAAGAGAAGGAGTGCATCCTTTATCTGTGGCAGAATGAAAAGACGGTAGTTATCGGGAAAAACCAGAATGCATGGAAAGAATGTCGTACGGAACAGCTGGAGCGGGACGGCGGGCATCTGGCAAGACGGCTTTCCGGCGGAGGGGCGGTATATCACGACCTTGGAAACTTAAATTTTACCTTTCTGGCTTCCAGAGAGCACTATGATGTCAAACGTCAGCTTTCGGTCATTGCCAGGGCGCTGGAACATCTGGGACTTCACATAGAAGCCTCCGGCCGGAACGATCTCCTGATTGACGGAAAGAAGTTTTCCGGGAACGCATTTTACCGCCATGGAGATCACTGCTATCACCACGGCACCATCATGCTGGACGTGGACAAGGAAAAACTGGGGAGTTATCTGACTGTGTCCAGGGAGAAGCTGAAATCCAAGGGAGTAGATTCAGTGCGTTCCAGGGTAGCCAATCTGAGAACGTATCTGCCGGAGCTTACGATTGCGGATTTGAAACAGGCCCTTCGTCGGGCCTTTGGAGAGGTGTACGGCCTTCCGGTACAGGAACGGACGATAGAGGATCAGGAGAAAAAGGAGATCGAAAGCCGGGCACGATATTTTGAATCCTGGGACTGGCTCTATGGCAGAAGGATTCCGTTTCAACATGAAATTACGCGGAAATTCCCGTGGGGCGAAGTGACCATACAGCTTCAGGTAGAAAACGGAAAAATCAAGGAGACGGCGGTCTATTCAGACGCCCTGAAAACAGGGCTCATCGAAGTCCTCCCAAACTATCTGAAAGGGGTACGGTTTTCCAGCAGAAGCATCTGTATCGAGCTTGGACTGTACTGGTCGGAAGATCCGGAGGAAGAGCAGATGATGAACGATCTGATAGAATGGATGAAAGAAGAGGAATGGTAGATGGAAGGACAATTTGATCTGATGGTAATCGGCGCCGGGCCGGGCGGCTATGTGGCGGCCATCAAAGCTGCAAAACTGGGTCTGCGCACGGCGGTTGTTGAGAACAGGGAGATCGGGGGCACCTGCCTGAACCGGGGATGTATTCCGGCAAAGGCCATGATTCACGCATCCTCCCTATACCGGGAGATCCAAAACAGCAGCGAGTTTGGAATTTTTGTCTCCAATGTCACCTATGATTATGGAAAAATCCTGGAATATAAAGAAGAGACGACAAAGCAGCTTGTGCAGGGAATCGAACAGTTGTTAAAGGCAAACGGTGTGACCGTTCTGAAGGGAACCGGCACCCTGCTTCTTGCAAGTGGAGAGGAGCGGGAAGTACGGGTCGCATCGGAAGAGGGAGAAGAGAACTATAAAACAGCGGATGTACTTCTGGCATCCGGCTCCAAACCTTTGAAGATCCCGATTCCGGGAATGGATCTGCCGGGAGTCGTTACCAGCGACGAGCTGTTCCAGATGAAGGAACCGCCGAAGAGCATGGTGATCATCGGGGGCGGCGTTATCAGCGTGGAATTTGCCACAGTCTATGCGGCCCTTGGAAGCCAGGTGACCATCCTGGAAGCGATGCCGAGAATCGTCCCGAATATGGACAAGGAGATTTCCCAGAATCTGAAAATGATTCTGAAAAAGAGAGGAATCGAAATCCATACGTCTGCGTCGGTACAGGCGGTGGAACAGGATGGAGATGGATACCGGTGTCGGTACATCGAAAAGGAAAAAGAACAGGAGGCCACAGGAGACCTTGTTCTCTGTGCGGTGGGCAGGCGCGCCAATACGGAGGGCCTCTTTGCGGAAGGCGCTGTGCCTGAGATGGAGCGCGGGCGCGTCACTGTGGATGCGGACTTTCAGACAAGCATTCCCCATGTGTATGCCATCGGTGATCTGATCGGAGGAGCCCAGCTGGCCCATGCGGCGAGCGCTCAGGGCATTGCTGTAGCGGAACATCTGGCAGGCCGGGAGCGGTCAGTGAACGTAAATATCGTTCCAGGCTGTGTCTACACAGACCCGGAAATCGCATCGGCCGGAATGACAGAAGAGGAAGCAAAGGAACAAGGAATTTCGGTAGAAACCGGCAAATTCATTATGAGCGCCAATGGGAAATCGCTGATCACCAAAGAAGAGCGGGGATTTATCAAGGTAGTGGCGGACAAGGAGACGAAGAGACTTCTGGGAGCGCAGATGATGTGTGCGCGGGCAACCGACATGATCGGGGAATTCGTGACAGCCATCACCAACCAGATGACGGTCTCTCAGCTCTTAAAAGGCATGAGAGCCCATCCTACTTATAATGAAGGAATCGGTGAGGCACTGGAGGAACTGGAAGACGGAGCCATTCATGTGGTCCCGAAGAAAAAACGGTAAAGAAAATAAGACGGACAGGGTGCATCGGCACTCTGTCTTTTTGTTGCCGGAAAAACTCTACACTTCTGAACGGCGTCTACTATAATCTTTATGTCATGGGAATGAGCTGAAGTGAAAAGTTTAATTCCACTTTGAAATTAGGAAATATGAAAGTAGCAATTACTCTTACAAAAGAAGAGAATTGCTACTTTTTTTATGCTATAA
>CAJFMZ010000099.1 GCA_904393575.1 uncultured Sellimonas sp.
CAGCGGTTTTGCTGCTCCTTGTCCTTGTATTTAACATTGCGGCAAATGCATGGAGCAGAAGAATTGAGAAGAAAAATTCCGGAGAAAAGGCCTGAAAGAACCGGAAAGGGAAGAGAGGAAGACGATATGGAAGAACAGAAGGTAAAATTTGATGTTCGCAGCCTGAATCTTTTTTATGGAGAATTTCAGGCGCTGAAACAGATCAATATGCAGATCAAAGAACATGAGATTACAGCACTGATCGGTCCGTCCGGGTGTGGAAAATCTACATTTTTGAAAACTTTAAACAGAATGAATGATTTTGTTACTGGGGCAAAGGTAGAAGGAGAAATCCGGATGGATGGAAAGGACATCTACCGGGACATGGACGGGATTGAACTTAGGTACAAGGTGGGCATGGTTTTCCAGCAGCCCAATCCATTTCCGAAAAGTGTGTATGACAATGTGGCGTACGGACCACGGATTTTTGGAATCCGGAAAAAATCCAGGCTGGATGAGATTGTTGAAAAAAGTCTGAGACAGGCGGCGATCTGGGATGAGTTAAAAGACCGTCTGCATAAAAATGCGCTGGGGCTTTCAGGCGGCCAGCAGCAACGGCTCTGTATCGCAAGGACGCTGGCAGTGGAGCCGGAAGTCATTTTAATGGATGAACCGACATCTGCTCTGGATCCGATTTCAACGTCCAAGATTGAGGATCTGGCTTCAGAATTAAAGAATCAATATACCATAGTCATTGTGACTCACAATATGCAGCAGGCTGCCAGAATTTCTGACAAAACAGCATTCTTCCTGCTGGGTGAGATGGTGGAATTCGGTAATACAGCAGAGCTGTTTGAAAAACCGCAGGATAAGAGGACAGAAAATTACATCACAGGGAGGTTTGGATAAAATGCGTGAGAAATATACTCAGGAATTACAGAAGCTGCATCAGGTTCTCTCAGAGATGGGAAAGAGCTGTGCGAAATCCATCGGACTGACATGTGAAGGGCTGCATGGAAATATGAATGGCACCTATGGGCAGCTTGTAGAGCGTGGAGAAGAAATCCATGATATGGAACGTTCTGTTGAGGCTAAATGTATTCAGTTGTTACTGTTGCAACAGCCGGTGGCAACTGATCTAAGACGAATTTCTTCTGCCATGAAGATCGCAACCGATCTGGGGAGAATTGGAGATAATACAGTTGATATTGCGGAGATTCTGCAAACAGGCAATATTTCCGCAGAATCCGGAGAAGGCGGACTGGTCCAAATGGCGGAAAAGACACTGGCGATGATCTGGGAAAGTGTAGAGGCTTTTATCGAGGATGACCAGAAAAAGGCAGAAACAGTCATTGGACTGGATGATGAGATTGACAGGATGTTTGCAAAGATCCGCATAGAACTGGGAAACCGGATGATCAAGGAGAACGAAGGCAGGAATGCGCTTCTGGACCTTTTGATGATTGCCAAATATTATGAGAGAATGGCGGATCATGCAGTTAATGTCGCAAAATGGGTATTGTACTCCATAACCGGAAAAAGGTTCCGGTAAACCAGGAAATAAAGAAGGAATGCAAGTGCGGATCGATATTTGGGAACAGAAACGGGAAACAGCGAAGATGATCGCGTATGAATTGAAAGTAGAGCTGGAAGAAGTGCGTACTTTCTGCTCGTTTGAGGAGCTGGAGAAAAATGGAAAGAAAAGAAAGCCGGACTTGATTTTGCTGTACGAGGGGGAAAGTGATACCTGGGCAGTGCAGAGCTTAGGCAGGCTGAAAGGGGATTCCGTGCTGGAAAAGATTCCGGTGATGGTCATTGCATCTTCCGCTGAAGAAAATGAAAAGATCAAATGTCTGGATGGCGGAGCGGAAGGATTTCTGACAGAACCTTTGGGAATGATGGAACTTCATTCGTACATCTATGCTGTAATGCGCAGTTACAAGGGAACGAAGCCGGAAGAACATACGGTTTGTTCCGGGGACCTGCGGATTTTTCAGAGTGAATGTCGCTGCTTTGCAGGGGACAGGGAACTGGCACTTTGCCCAAGTGAAATTGGAATCCTGACCGTTTTAGTAGAACATGCCGGGGCAGTCCTTTCCAGTTACCAGATTGCCAATGAAATGAAAAAACGGGGAGTACGAATCAGCCATGAAACGGTCAAAGCCAGGATTCATACATTAAAAAGTAAACTGCCGGATGGGAAAAATCAGCTTCGTACAGTCCGGGGGATTGGGTATCAGTTTGAGAAAAAAGACAGAAATGCACGCAAATCGTAGAAAGTATGGTATAATCAGTCTATTAGATGAAATGGCGCGGAATGCCTGCGGACAGGAAACGATTGGAGCGAGTATAGGCAGGAATTGGGGAACCGGTTCCTGCCTGTTTTATTACTGCACTGGCAGACGTAATGGATCAGGTTTTCCTGCCTGCAAAAAGGAGGAACATATGGAGCAGAATAAATATCTGGACTATCTGGCAGAACTGTATCCGACGATTGAGAAGGCTTCTACAGAAGTGATTAATCTGCAGTCGATCATCAATCTTCCAAAAGGAACCGAGCACTTTCTGTCCGATATCCACGGAGAATACGAAGCCTTTTCTCACGTATTACGAAACGGGTCGGGAGCGGTGCGAAAAAAGATTGACGATGTGTTCGGGCATACGCTTGGAACGGCGGAGAAGAGATCAGTCGCCACATTGATTTACTACCCAAGAGAAAAGCTGGAACAGATGAGGCAGTCCGGCGAGGATATGCAGAACTGGTACCGGGTGACCTTATATCGTCTGATTGAGCTGTGCAGGGTGGTTTCATCCAAGTATACCAGATCCAAGGTAAGGAAAGCGCTGCCGCCGGATTATGCCTATGTGATCGAAGAGCTGATTACGGAAAAGCCGGAGCTGTCGGATAAAGAGGCGTATTATGAGGCAATCATCCAGACGATTCTGGATATTGGCCGGGCAGAGCCGTTTATCATCGCAATGGCAGAGCTGATTCAGCGTCTGGTGGTTGACCATCTGCATATCATCGGGGATATTTTTGACCGTGGACCCCAGCCTCATCAGATCATGGACTGCCTGATGGGATACCATTCTCTGGATATTCAGTGGGGCAATCATGATGTCCTGTGGATGGGAGCGGCGGCCGGACAACAGGCGTGCATCGCAACGGTGATCCGCCTTTGTCTGCGGTATGGCAATCTGGATATTCTGGAAGATGGTTACGGGATCAACATGCTTCCCCTTGTGACGTTTACACTGGAAACCTATGGGGAAGACGAAGCAGAGGCGTTCGGGATTAAAACTCCGGAAGAGAAAGCGGATATTTCCCTGGCATTGCAGAAACGGATGCATAAGGCAATTTCCATTATCCAGTTTAAACTGGAAGGGCAGCTGGCCAGAGAAAATCCGGAATTCGGCATGCAGGAAAGGGATATTCTGGACCGGATCGATTATGACAGAATGAGGGTCCGGATCGAAGATATATGGTATGATCTGCTGGATTCCTCGTTTCCGACGATAGATCCTGCGGATCCATGTGCTTTGACTGATCAGGAATGCGATGTGATGAAAAGAATGACCAGAGCATTTAAAAACTGCGAGAAACTTCAGAAGCATGTGAAGTTTTTGCTAAAACAGGGCAGTCTTTACAAGGTATACAATGGGAATTTGCTTTATCACGGATGCATGCCGATGAATGAGGACGGCACTTTCATGGAAGTTGCAGTCTATGGGGAGACCTTTCATGGGAAAGCACTCTACGATGTTCTGGAGCAGTATGTGCGCAAGGCGTTTTTCTCCATGGATGAAGGAGAAAAGGAAAAGGGCAGGAATATTCTCTGGTTTTTATGGTCAGCGCCCGGTTCTCCTTTATACGGGAGAAGCAAAATGGCGACCTTTGAGCGGTATCTGATTGCGGATGAAGCGACACACCAGGAGAAGAAAAATGCTTATTATCGGCTTCTGGATCAGCCTGAGACTGCGGAGCGGATTTTAAGAGAATTCGGACTGGAGGGGGAAGAACCACGCATCATCAACGGGCATGTGCCGGTACATCAAAAAGAAGGAGAAAGTCCGGTGAAATGCGGTGGAAAAGTGCTGATCATTGACGGCGGTTTTCCGAGACCTTATCACAGAGAGACCGGGATTGCAGGGTATACACTGATTTATAATTCCTATGGCATGTCATTGACCGCTCATGAGCCATTCGAATCGACAGAAATTGCCATTCAGGAGGAAAAGGACATCGTATCCCATCAGGTTGCGGTCAGTTACAGCCAGAAGCGGAAGACGGTAGGTGATACGGATAATGGAAAACGCCTGCTGAAAAAGATTACGGAATTAAAAGAGCTGATCAGTGCTTATCGTTCCGGTACCATCAAGGAAAGAGGAAATTAAGGAGGAGACAGATGTATCAGGCATCAGAAACAAGGTACAAGAATATGAGTTACGCTGCATGCGGAAAGAGCGGACTGAAGCTTTCGGCAGTCTCATTTGGACTGTGGCACAATTTTGGAAGCAATGCATGTTACGATACGATGAAAGGAATGGTGTGCACGGCATTTGATCTGGGAATCACCCATTTTGATCTGGCGAATAATTACGGGCCGGTGCCGGGGAGTGCAGAGGAGAACTTTGGCAGTCTTCTGAAAAAAGAACTGTCTGCATACCGGGACGAGATGGTGATCAGCACCAAAGCTGGGTATGAAATGTGGGACGGCCCTTATGGAAGCGGAGGCAGCAGAAAGTATCTGATGGCAAGTCTGGACCAGAGCCTGAAGCGGATGGGGCTTGACTATGTGGATATTTTTTACCACCACTGCATGGATCCGGAGACACCTCTGGAAGAATCCATGGGAGCACTGGCCTCGATTGTCAAAAGCGGGAAAGCGCTGTATGTGGGAATCTCAAACTACGATGGGGAGACGATGGAGCGTGCAACGGATCTGCTGGAGAAATATCACTGCCCGTTTGTGATTAATCAGAACCGGTATTCGATTTTTGACCGTACCATTGAGAAAAACGGACTGAAGGAAGCCGCAAAGCGAAGAGGGAAGGGAATCATTGCCTACAGCCCTCTGGCCCAGGGTCTTCTGACCAACCGCTATCTGAACGGAATTCCAGAGGACAGCCGAATCCGCACGGATGGCCGGTTTCTGAAGGAAACTGCACTGACCGGAAAGCGGCTGGAACAGATTCGGAGTTTGCAGAAGCTTGCGGGAGAAAGGGGGCAGACACTTTCCGAGATGGCATTGAACTGGGTACTAAGAGACGAAGAGATGACCAGTGTCCTGGTAGGTGCGTCCCGGCCGTCCCAACTGGTGGAAAATGTCAGACATATCAGCCGGACACCGTTTTCGGAGGAAGAGCTTTCCCTCATCGATCAGATCAGCCTCTCATAGTGGCTGATCAGACGGAGGAGACAGGGGCCGTGCCTGATGTCCGGGAAACAGTGGAATCCCGGCGGAAGCGGGCCTGATATTGTCTTGGTGTGCAGTTCATATACCGCTTGAAGAGTTTTCCATAATAGCAGGCATTGGAAAACCCGCACACTTCGGCGGCTTTGGAGATCGTGCAGAGTCCTTCCTGCAAAAGCGGGAGACTCTGCTGGATCCGATAGTATAAAAGATAATCAAATATAGTCATGTTCATATGCCGCTTGAAAAAGCGGCAGCATTCGCTTTTGGACAGATGTACATGATCTGCGATTTCCTCCAAGGTAACCGGACCAGCATAGGTTCTGTGAATATAAGAGAGGATTTCTTTCAGCCGGCTGATGGATTCGAAAGAGGAAGGCTCTTCAAAGGAACAGCTCGTGAAATAACCATAGAGCTGCCGCCAGATCTCGGACAGCAGGATGTGAAGCTGCAGTTCCTGATCCGGGGCTGGAACCTGATAAAGCTGATAGATTTCGCCAAGGAGCCGGAGAATTTCTCTGGACCATGCTTCGGAATGATAGAGCGCGGCAGAAGAGAAGGCGGCTGTATTTAAAATCGGATCCACATACCGGGTTTGAAGGATACTGTTTTCAAATCCATAGAGAAACCGGGGATGAAAGGTGGTGGAGAAGTACTGGCAGTCCTGACCATCGATCCGTCTTCCCGCGTGCATGGCGTTGCTGTTGCAGAACAGCCCATCACCGGCCCGGAGATGATAGGTGCGTTCATTGACGCGGTACTCAATCTGGCCCTTCAGAATCAGCGTCAGCTCAATCTCCGTGTGCCAGTGCCAGAAAAAGGCGCCGCCCTCGTATCTGGAGAGCAGTTCCCCACTCAAATGGACCGGAAACGTGTAATCCCCATGCTGTTTCAATTCTTTTTTTTCTTCATTAATCTGTATCTGCATAAAAGATATTCTACAATCGAATTGCAGCCCATTCGATTGGAATGGGAACTCTGTTTCAGGATCAGATGACTGAAAGGCTGCAGTTTCAGTCTTTTGTATCATACGCCATCCCGAAGGAAAAAGCAAACCCAATCCGGCAGAAGAAAGAGGTACTGCCCCTTAGGACAGCACCTCTTCTATCAATGATATGTCAGGAAAAATTATAAGCTTGTAGCAGCGTAAAATCCGTCCCGGACAGCTTCTCCGATCTTTCCAAGACGGTTGCTG
This sequence comes from uncultured Sellimonas sp., assembly GCA_904393575.1. GTDB lineage: Bacteria > Bacillota > Clostridia > Lachnospirales > Lachnospiraceae > Sellimonas. The sequence goes on from CAJFMZ010000099.1 coordinate 6,589, forward strand.
TCTCCTACTACCCGTGTCTTAATGTGGTATTTCTCTTTGATCTTATCTACAACTGTAAGATCCGGACGCATGCCGAAAGCAGAAACAATCGTATCGGCATCCAGATGCTTCTGGCTGCCATCCTCACATTCTACTGTAAGGCCATGATCATCCATGGAAACCACTTTCGTGTTGGTCATCAGGGTAACGCCGGACTCTTCCAGTTTGCGGAAGAGAGTGATCTGGTTGATAAAGAAGACATCTTTTCCGCACTGTGGAAGCATTTCTACAACGGTTACCTTCTTACCCAGTTCGGAAGCCATCTCCAGTGCGCCGTCCAGTCCGGAAGCACCGCCGCCGCAGACAACGATCTGTTCACCTTTTAAAAGATCCGGGTTCCGGTGGGCATCCAGGATGGAAACAACATGTTCGCCATCAATTCCCGGAATCGGAGGAACCAGAGGAACTGCTCCGCATCCGACAATGATGTTGTCGCAGGATGCAAGAATCTCTTCGTCCCCTGTAACAGCGGTATTCAGGTGAACATCCACATGGAGTTTTTCCAGCTGTACCTGATACCACCGGGTCAGTTTCCTGATATTCTGTTTGAAGCTTGCGGTACAGATATCGCCCATGACGCCGCCGAGACGGTCGCTCTTTTCAAAGAGGGTGACATGATGTCCCTCGATTGCCGCCACTCTGGCTGCCTCCATGCCGGCCGGCCCGCCACCGACAACAACGACGTTCTTCGGATTTTCCGTCTTCTGGATGGCGAAACGGACTTCTTCCATTGCCTGAGGATTGACCGCACAGCTGAGTTTGGAAGCGGATGCACTTTTACGAGGATCTTGCGCTGACGGCCATTGTCATTCCCCGTGCAGAGGAGATGCCGAAGCAAAATTACATGCATCCTGCAGTCAGAATCCTGAAAGAATACGATCAAAAGCATCGGACCGAGTTCCTTGACACATTGAAAAGCTATATCATGAATCTGGGAAATTCAGGGAAAATCCTCCAGGAGCTGCATATTCACAGAAATTCGCTGTTATACCGGACAGCGAAAATAGAGGAATTGACAGGATGTGCACTGTCGGATTTTGAGACCTTTCTGCATCTGGCCCTTAATTTTTATGTTATGGAAATCAGAAAGGGACAGGAAGAGAGGAAACAGATGGAGAAATGAGCGGCAGAGGAAGGAAAACCTCAATATCGTTATAGTATTGAGCAATATATTTGTTGAATGAATTTGTATTACGCATTATAATTTTATTAGAGGATAAAAACAGGAAAACAAAGAAAGCAGGTATGAAGTATGGTAAAGAGACTGATGGAGACTTTTGAAAAACTGTATGGAGGAGAAGGCGAGATCCGTACATTCTTTTCTCCGGGACGTGTCAATCTGATCGGAGAGCACACAGACTATAACGGAGGACATGTATTTCCATGTGCGCTGACACTTGGTACATATGGTATCGCCAGAAAGAGAGAGGACCGGAAGCTCCGTTTCTATTCGGAGAATTTCAAAAGCCTTGGCGTAATTGAGACAAGCCTTGACGATCTGGTTCCGTCTCCGGCTGCAAAATGGACAAACTATCCAAAGGGCGTGATCTGGGCATTTGACAAGAAGGGATATACCATTCCGCAGGGAATGGACGTACTGGTCTACGGAACGATTCCGAACGGATCCGGACTTTCTTCTTCCGCTTCCCTGGAAGTGTTGGTGGGAGTCATGTTAAAGGAGCTTTTCGGTATTGACATCTCTATGGAAGAGATTGCGCTGATCGGTCA
>CAJFMZ010000100.1 GCA_904393575.1 uncultured Sellimonas sp.
ATTTATTCATTTGTCTTTTCTTATGGTAGCATAACAAAGCGCAATGTGCAAGAGGTCTCCGCCAATTTATGGCTTTACAAGCGCCCTGGCCGTATCTTCCAGAAATGCATCGATCTTTTCCTGATCCTGTTCCAGGCAGTATGCATACAGAAGATCCATCATGACCAGAATCGGAAACTGGGGAGAAATGGCATCCCCATATTCCAGATTGTCAAGGGCCGGAACCAGAATCACCTCATCGCAATATGCCATAAAGTCCGGATTGTTCCGGGCCGTCACCAACACACAGCCGGCTCCCCTTTGCTTGGCCTCCCGGAGCATGTACTGGACCTCCTCCGTCTGCCCCTTCATGCTGAATCCGATCACAAGAGACGATTCATTCTGAAACACTGCCCGCATCCGGATCATATCCCGGTCCACCAGGGAATTGATATTCAGCCCGATCCGCATGAACCGCAGCTCCGTCTCCCTTGCAGCGATCCCGGAACTTCCGATGCCGCACACAAAAATCTTCTCCGCCCGGAACAACATGGCCGCGATTTTCTGAAACTTCTTCTCGTCCGCCAGATTGTACGCCTTATTTAAGAGCTCCTGGTAAGTGTCCAGCACCCTTCTCGTATTATCGGCAAAGGGACGGCTCTTCTTCTCCCGGAATGTATCCTCATACTGATAGATAAATTCCCGGTATCCACGGAATCCGCATTTTTTGGCAAACCGGGAAAGCGACGCCTCCGATACGAAAAGCCGCTCGGAAACCGCTTTTGCGGAAAAGTCCTGTTTCTTTTTATTCTGTATAAAAAAGTCTGCAATCGTCCGCTCCAGAGAGGTAAAATTTTCATAATTATATTCAATAACCGGTATGATCGATCTTGCGTAGTGTTCCATCACTCCATCCTTTCTTCTGTCTGTATTTTACATGATACTATCGAGAGTATAACACAGGTTTCACAAAAATAGTACTAACTCTCCTATACTTTTTGTGTTATAATGAGATTGTTTGAAAATGGCATTTTTGCCGGAAAAATAGGAGGTTTTTATTATGAACGTACCTGAAAGAATCGCAAAACTGCGTTCTCTTATGGAAGAGAAAGGAATCGACATCTACATTGTACCGACAGCCGATTTCCATCAGAGCGAGTATGTTGGGGAACATTTTAAAGCGAGAAAATTTATCACAGGGTTCTCCGGATCTGCCGGAACCGCTGTCATTACAAAAACAGGTGCTTATCTTTGGACAGACGGAAGATACTTCATCCAGGCTGCAAAACAGCTTGAGGGCTCCACAGTCGAGCTGATGAAGATGGGTGAGCCGGGTGTTCCGACCATCCACGACTTCCTGGTTGATACATTACCGGAACATGGCACACTGGGATTTGACGGACGTGTCGTATCTATGGGCGAAGGACAGGATTATGCATCCATCGCAGACCAGAAAGACGGAAAAATCATTTACGAATACGACCTCATTGACCAGATCTGGGAAGACCGTCCGGCCCTTTCCGAGGAGCCTGTATTTGCACTCGGCCTGAAATACACAGGTGAGACAACTGCTTCCAAACTGGCACGGATCCGTGAAGAGATGAAGAAAGCCGGAGCTACCTCCCACGTCCTTACCACACTGGATGATATCTGCTGGACACTGAACATCCGCGGAAACGATATCGAATTCTTCCCGCTGGTACTGTCCTACGCTGTCATCACCATGGACAAGGTAGACCTGTTCATCAACGAAGCGAAATTAAGCAGTGAGATCAAGAATGATCTGGAAAAAGACGGCGTTGTCTTCCATCCATACAACGATATCTACGAAGACATCAAGAAAACCGGAACAGACGAAGTCCTTCTGATCGACCCTGCAAGACTGAACTACGCACTTTACAACAACATTCCGGAAGGCGTTGCAAAAGTAGAGGAACGCAACCCGGAAATCCTCTTCAAAGCAATCAAAAACGAAGTGGAAATCGAAAATATCCGCAAGGCTGAGATCAAGGACAGCATTGCCCATATCAAATTCATGAAATGGCTCAAAGAAAATGTTGGAAAGATGAAAATCACAGAGATGAGCGCTTCCGACAAGCTGGATGAATTCCGTGCTGAACAGGGCAACTTCATCCGTCCAAGCTTCGAGCCGATCAGCTCCTTCGGCGAACACGGTGCGATCGTACACTACACATCCTCACCGGAAACAGACGTTGAGCTCAAGGAAGGCGGCCTCTTCCTGACTGATACCGGTGCCGGATTCTACGAAGGATCCACAGATATCACCCGTACTTACGCATTCGGAGAGATCCCGCAGATCATGAAGGATCACTTTACACTGGTTGCCATCAGTAACCTCTCCCTTGCAAATGCACGGTTCTTAAAAGGATGCACCGGAATGACTCTGGACATGCTTGCAAGAAAACCATTCTGGGACAGAAACCTGAACTTCAACCACGGAACAGGACACGGTGTGGGCTACCTTCTGAACATCCACGAAGGCCCTGCCGGATTCAGATGGACATTCCGTGCCGGCGAAATCCAGCCGTTTGAAAAAGGCATGGTCATCACAGACGAGCCGGGTATCTACATTGAAGGAAGCCACGGTATCCGTCTGGAGAACGAACTGCTCACATGCGAAGGTGAAAAGAACGAATACGGCCAGTTCCTGTACTTCGAGCCAATCACCTATGTTCCGATGGATCTTGACGCTATCAACCCGGATATCATGACAGCAGAAGAAAAGAAAATGCTCAATGATTATCACAAGACGGTTTACGAGAAAATTTCTCCATATCTTGACGATGAGGAGAAAGAGTGGCTCAAAACCTACACAAGAGAAATCTAAACAACAGATGCGATTCCAACGGCTCCGGTACCTTCAGGTGCCGGGGCCGTAACTGTCATTCTATCGAAAAGGAGATGATCCCATGCCTTCTATCTATGCACATTACACATTCGGGGAAATGATGAAACAGGCTTTTCCGGCTGATGTCCGCAAACGGATCGGTCTTCACGAAGAGCTGTTTGAAATCGGTCTGCACGGGCCGGACCTGTTTTTCTACTATCACGCTCTTTTCCGGAACCGGGTCAGCCAGACAGGATACCATATGCACGACGTCAGCGCGGCGCCTTTCTTCCGGCGCTCCAAACAGGTGATCCAGTCCGCCCCGTCCTTTTCAGAGAAAAATGCGCGGCTGGCCTATATCCTGGGCTTTCTCTGCCACTTTACACTGGACAGCGTCTGCCACAGCTACATTGAAAAGAAGCTGACTGTAGACCCTGTCACCCACTCTGATATTGAGACGGAGTTTGACCGCTATCTGCTTTTAAAACAGCACAAACGTCCGCTCCATGCAAAGGTGACTTCCCACCTCCATGCATCTTCGGCAAACGCCAGAGTCATCCAGTCTTTCTTCCCGGTACTCCATGTCCGGCAGGTGGAATCTTCCATCGCCTCCATGATCTGGTATAACGACCTGTTTACCACATCCAGCCGGATGGCCAGAGCACTGACCACCCTGTTCATGCATGCGACCTTTACCTGGAAGCATCTGGGCGGGCTTCTCATGCAGGAAAAAGGAAATCCACACTGCACAGACAGCAGCATGCGTCTCGACAAACTGATGGAGGCATCTGTTCCACTTTGCCTGGCACTTACCCGGAACTATCTGGAATTTCTCAATCACAGCGAACCTCTCTCCCCGTATTTTCGCCATACCTTTGGCCCGAAACCAGGATGGGAAGAGATCCCGGTCCTCAGCCCGGATAAGGAACGCCGCTACAAACCTGACACGGAGGAACTGACACAATGAAATGGAAGACAACTTCACTGGAAAAGAAATGGATTTTTTACGACGTAGGAAATTCGGCATTTACCCTTCTGGTCTCCACCATCATGCCGATTTACTTTAATGCCCTCGCTTCCGGCGCCAATGTCTCGGAAGTGGACTATCTGGCATTCTGGGGCTATGCCACCTCAGCCGCCACGATTATCACTGCCGTCCTGGGCCCGATCCTGGGAACAGTCTCGGATTTTAAGGGCTGGAAAAAACGGCTCTTCCTCGTCTCCCTGCTAGTAGGCGCATGCGGCTGCGTAATCCTCGGATTTTTAAGCTCCTGGATCTGGTTCCTTTTGATCTTTGTTCTGGCAAAAGCAGCTTATTCCCTGAGCCTGATCTTTTACGATTCCATGCTCACAGACGTAACCACCGAAGAACGGATGGATGAAGTCTCCTCCCGCGGCTACGCCTGGGGTTATATCGGAAGCTGCATTCCGTTTCTGATCAGCCTGGCCCTCGTTCTTTTCTACGAGAAAATCGGGCTTACCATGAGCATTGCGATGAGTCTCGCATTCCTTCTGATTGCCATCTGGTGGATCGGATTCTCGGTACCCCTTCTTCGAAGCTACCGACAGCTCCACTGCATGGAAAGCCATGAACATGCCGTCTCATCCGGCCTCGTCCGCCTGGGACACGTCTTTGGCGAGCTGAAACGGAATCGCAAGATTCTCTTTTTCCTGATCGCATTTTTCTTCTATATCGATGGCGTGTATACCATTATCGACATGGCAACCGCCTACGGAACGGCCCTCGGTCTTGATACAACCGGCCTCCTGCTGGCCCTGCTCGTCACACAGATCGTAGCCTTCCCGGCCGCTCTGATCTTCGGGCACTTAAGCGGCAAATATAAAAACGCAAGCCTGATCAAAGTCTGCATCGCGGCTTACTTTCTGATCGCCCTTTACGGCATCACGATGAAAGAACAGTATCAGTTCTGGATCCTGGCGGTCTGTGTAGGTATCTTCCAGGGAGCCATCCAGTCCCTGTCCCGGTCCTACTTTGCAAAGATCATCCCGGCAGAGCGCTCCGGCGAATACTTCGGGATCTATGATATCTGCGGAAAAGGCGCATCCTTCCTCGGAACGACCCTCGTATCCGCCATCAGCCAGCTCACAGGCAACATGAATCTCGGCGTAGGTTCTCTGGCCGTCATGTTCCTGATCGGATTTTTCTTCTTTATGCGGACCGAAGCATTATCCTAAGAAACAAAAAAGGATCTTCCCTGACTGCACCGTATTCATAAACGGCGCACCGGAAAGATCCTTTTTCTTGTCTCTTGATTGCATTTATGCGTATGTTCTTACAATATCCTGCATCCGGTCAAAACACTGCTCCATCTCATCTACCAGACGGAACTGTGTCCGTGCACGCACCAGATTGTGCTCCGGATACTCGGTCTTGAAATAGGTATCCCCCTGCAGATAGTCTGTCAGAAAACGGATGCCGCACTCCAGCGTCATAAGACGTGCTCCCCAAGGAAGACTTTCGATCTCCTCTTTTGTCAGGACGTCCTTGGTCTCCTCCAGATATCCCTTCACATACAGCTCATAGAGAGAAATATCGAAATGCACCAGATCCAGGTTTTTCTCATCCTCTGCCGCCGTCGCCGCGCCAAACCGGATGGAATCACCAAAATCGTTGGCCGCCAGGCCCGGCATAATCGTATCCAGATCAATAATGCACAGCCCTTTCCCTGTCTTGGAGTCGAACAGGATATTATTCAGCTTCGTATCATTGTGGGTTACACGAAGCGGAAGCGTACCATCTTCCTGCTGCCGCACAAGCACGGCACAGTCATCCTTTCTCTTCAGCACGAAGTCAATCTCCGGCGCACAGCTCCTTGCCCGGTTCTTCAGATCCCGCTTCAGAGCCACTTCAAACGCCTCAAACCGCTTCACCGTATTGTGGAAATCCGGGATCGTCTCATGCAGCTTCGATGCCGGATAGTCTCCCAACTGCTTCAGGAAATGGCCGAAACTGCTGCCGGACTGATAGAACTGCTCCGGCTTCTCCACCAGCTGATAACATTCAGAATCCGGGATGAAATTGTAGCATCTCCACGGCTCCCCTTCACTGTCCTCAAAATAATTGGCCCCGCTCTTTGTCTTGATGTAGGAAAGCGTCTCCCGGTCCGGATCTCCGCCCTCCCGGCGGATCTCATTCCGCAGGTACTCCGTCACGCCGAAAATATTCTCCATGACACCTGCCGGATCCTTAAAGACATTACTGTTGACCCGCTGCAGGACATAAGAAAGCTCGTCCCCGTTCTCTCCCGGTGTATAGACCGCGTAGGTCTCATTGATATGTCCCGCTCCAAATGGCTTCACATAACTGCATCTTGGTCCGAATCCAAAGGCATAGATCGCATCCTCCAGATTCCGGTCTGTCACACCATCAATCTTCCGTCTCGTGGAGAAAATGACATCTCCTGCTTCCACCTTCTGCTTGATTCCAATATTACAGTTGGCCTTCACCACACTGTTCAGACTGATATGGGCTCCCTTTGCCACATGGGAATCATGGTCTACCACCGCACCGCTGTTGATCAGAACACCGTGTTCAATGACCGTGTGGGTATTCACCACTGCTTTCTGCATGACAAAGGTCCCGCTTCCGATCTGTGCGCTCTGGCTCACGAACGCCGTCGGGTGGATGATGGCCGGCACCTTGTATCCTGCCTCCATCAGCTTTTCTGTCCAGTAAAGGCGCATGTTGTTGTCTCCAAGCGCTGCCACCGCTGTATCGTATTTCTCAAGGAAGCTCTGATAATCACAGCACTTTCCAACCACATCTTTGTCCTTTACCGCATCGTCCAAAAATACAACATCCTCATAACCAAGAAGCCAGGCGGTCTCCTGAATCATATGACCAAATCCGCCTGCTCCCAAAATCAACAAACTCTTCATCACATTTCACTGTAAGAGAGACGTTCCTCTCTTACCTTCCCTTTCTTCATATTTCCTACCTGTCCTCTGCCGCCCGGCGAACTGCCCATCGGGCTTTTCTTCCGGCGGCAAAAGGCCAGGACCGCCCCTGGCCTTAAGTAGTTCCATTATATCAGATTTCCAGTGAAAAATCCGTTCTCATGGCCAATTTCTTTACATTTTTTTCAATTTTGTTGCGAATTCATTACATGGTTGGGTAACTCCGGTGAATGCCGTTGAATGTCGAAAGGCAGAAAGTGTTTCAGATGGTGCTATCCGTAGCATAAAGAACCACCTGAAACAATATGGCCAGAGGTGATAATTTTCTAAAATGTGTCAAATGGTCTGAAGTCTAAAACTTCCTCCAGACCATTTTATTAACAACACCAGTGTAACTCTGAATGATTTTGACCACTTTGGTGCTGACGTTTTCTTCAACGTAGTCCGGAACTGGAATTCCGTAATCTCCGTTCTGATTCATCTCCACAGCAGTATCCACTGCCTGCAGAAGGGACTTTTCGTCAATTCCTGCCAGGATAAAGCATGCTTTGTCCAATGCCTCCGGACGTTCTGTAGATGTACGGATGCAGACTGCTGGGAACGGATTTCCAATGGATGTAAAGAAAGAACTCTCCTCCGGCAGGGTTCCAGAATCCGATACAACCGCAAATGCATTCATCTGAAGGTGGTTATAATCGTGGAATCCCAGCGGCTCATGCTGTACTACCCGTGGATCCAACTCAAATCCCGATTCTTCCAGACGCTTTCTAGAGCGCGGATGACAGGAATACAGAATCGGCATATCATACTTTTCTGCCAGTTTGTTAATTGCTGTAAACAGTGAACGGAAGTTTTTCTCCGTATCGATATTTTCCTCTCTGTGGGCAGAAAGCAGCATATATTTGCCCGGTTCCAGTCCAAGCCGGTCCAGAATATCCGAGCTCTGAATTTCTTCCAGATTCTGATGCAACACCTCTGCCATCGGACTTCCCGTTACATAAACACGCTCTTTTGGCAGTCCGCATTCATGCAGATACTTTCTTGCATGCTCACTGTAGGCCAGATTGACATCGGAAATAATGTCTACAATCCGGCGGTTTGTCTCTTCCGGCAGGCACTCGTCCTTGCAGCGGTTTCCTGCTTCCATATGGAAAATCGGGATATGCAGCCGTTTCGCCGCAATCGCAGACAGGCAGGAATTGGTATCTCCAAGGATCAAAAGCGCATCCGGCTTAATCTGGTTCATCAGCTTGTAGGAACAGTTGATGATATTTCCAACTGTCGCTCCCAGATCATCACCCACTGCGTCCATGTAAACTTCCGGATCATCCAGTTTCAGATCACGGAAAAAGACGCCGTTCAGGTTGTAATCATAATTCTGTCCTGTATGGGCCAGAATACAGTCAAAATAGCTTCTGCATTTGTTTATTACCGCACCAAGCCGGATAATCTCCGGGCGGGTTCCAACGATAATTAATAATTTTAATTTTCCATTTTCTTTAAAATGAATATCTGAATAATCTGTTCTCATATTTTCTCCTAT